>JAHLWJ010000334.1 GCA_019057975.1 Promethearchaeota archaeon
TATTGCAGCAGTTACATTAGAACATGATGCTGAGTTAGCAACAGATAATGTCACTTATTATCAGCGAGTTTCACAATTAGGGATTATAAACATATGATAAATAATTTAAGAAATTATCCTTAGCGGTATTACTCGGTTAAATAAATTTCTGAATTTATGAATACCAAAAAAGAAATTAAGCTGAATTATTAACATTAATTTAAAAAAATTAAAAGAAAAAGATAGAATTTGAGTCTTATATTTAATCTGGTTCTACATAATAATCTGCGAACTTTGAATCGTAAGTGTGAAGATGGAATTTATTAGGGCTGAGCAGAAAATTAGGATCGACTGTTTTCTTTATATCTCTGAAGAATTGCTCATATTCCGGGGTAAACGCTCCCGATTCGGTAACTGACTGAGAAATGGATTCCCCTAACCAATAGTGTGCCCCACCGTATCTTACTTGCGTTCGAATTTTAGAATGCCATAGATTCATATTCCTCTCCCGCATTTCATCCGTATTTTCACCTGCTACGCCTCCTAACACAACCATATTTCCATTGGGTAAGAGGTATTGTGTAGCCTCAAATACTCCTGGCATAACTGAACCTGGTATATCTTTTGCATGCCTATTATTCCAGTCGACATTCTCATCATGAACCTTACCTAATGTAGAGATTGCAATCTTATGACACGTTGCCATAGCAATTCTCGATGGGGCTGGGGAAATCCCCGCTTGAAAGTAGTGAAAACTCCCTTTCAAATTATAGTTCCAGTTAGCACCCGGAGCTGCAGGCATCATAATTGTGTCTTCTTTCATAATTTCTTCTAGTTTTTTAATATATATATCAAGGATCTCCATTTCCATTGCTTCTAGTGTAACTGATATCCCTGGACCTTTAGCATTCGGGATTTTAAATTGGGCAAAGTAAAATGGCGGAAATGCACTAAAATCACGCATACCATCAGGAATTTCATATCTAATTTTTTTAGCTAACAAGTAGACTTTATTATAATCATACTCTTTGAGGAGAAAAATTCGATTAGCTTTATATGGTTGATCGCGATATATTCTCATAAATGCCCGGCATTTTATTCCCAAAGTTCCCACGTCCCCCATAAACAGGCCTGTGAAATCAGGTGATACACCATACCTACAGAAAGGCTTGGCATATTTGTTTGCAGCTGACCCAGTCCTAATAATCGTACCTTCTGGATTGGGAAGCACCACTTCAACCCCAAGGCAATTATCAGGCACGAGACCGTATTTAGTTGACCCCCCTCCAGCTGTACTATTCGATAAACCCCCACCTATAGTAGCTGAGAACCCACTCCCCGGACCAACAGTCCCTGTTGTGTATCCTTGTGGGTGTAATTGAGAAAGTAAGTCTCCCCAAGTAATTCCGACTCCCACTACAATATAATAATCATCTTTGTTAAACTCCTCAAGCTTATTCATTCGCGTCATATCAATGAGAATTCCTTCCTCTGTTACACTACCCCCGACAAGGTCAGCTCCGCCCCCTCTAGGAACCATTCGCATTTTATATTTATTAGCAATTTTTACAATCTCAGAGACTTCCTCAGTAGTCTCTGGTATAACTATTATGTCTGCCCATCTATCTGGAAATGCGGGATCAACGTTTCTAGAGTATGCTGCTTTCATGAAATCTTTATCAGAAACGAAATCTTCTCCAACAACGCTTTCAATCTCGCTATATGCTTCTTTCACTTTCGAAATTTTTATCACTTTTTTTGTTAATGTTAATTGATTTGTTTTAAATGTTGAATCTAATTTAATTGTTGTCGTTAATTAGTTTACTCTTTCTAGCTACATTTTCTGTAGGAGAAATTTTGTATCTTAATTTGAATAGCAGAGGTATTTGAAGAATAATATCAGAAAAAAAAAAACAGGGAAAAAAAATTTATTCATCGTCAATTACAATATGATCTGAGAATCGACTCTCATAGGAGTGAAGATGGAACTTGTTAGGCGAAAGCAAGTAATTTGGATCGACTGTCTTCTTTATGTCCCTAAAGAATTGCTCGAAATCCTTTGTAAAAGCTCCTGCTTCCGTAATAGATTGTGAGATAGATTCTCCAAGCCAGTAATGTACTCCTCCATAACGAACTTGGTACCTTATTTTCTTATGCCAGAGATCCATAGAGAGCTGTCGTTTTTCTTCTACATTATCAGCGTTAAATCCCCCAACAAAAATGCAATTACCATTAGGCATAAAGGCAATAACGCCAGCCCAAATAGCCATAGTACCGGGAGGATATGTCTTATTATGGTCAATATCAAATTGTTGGGCTTTTTTTGATAATTCAGGTAAACCCGACATTGGTATCTTGTGGCAAGTTGTGCAAGTGACTTTAGGAGGGGCTACTGAAATCAAATTGTGAAAATAGTTAAAGCTTGCTTGTAAGTTATATTGCCAAGTATCAGGTCGTTCCAATGTTGCATCAACTTCCCCCATTGAAAAGGGACGTGTAGCTTCATCCTTTGTCATTATTTCATCAACCTTTTCGATATACACATCCAAAATTCGTTGATCTGTAGCTTCCAATGATATAGCGATCAGTGGACCTCTTATTCGTAGTCTTTTAGCAGGTCCTGTTGCCATTCGGGCTGCCATTATCATAGTAATTTCAAGTGGTAATACACTTAACCCAAGTAAACCATCCCCAACTTCCTTTCGTAATTTATGAGCTTTCTCAAATACTCTGTTGTAATCATTTTTAGCAAACACATACATTCGGGAAGCCTTATAAGGGGGATCCGGGAAAAGTCTCATAAATGCTTTCGTCTTAATGCCCAAAGTGCCCACGTCTCCCATAAAGAGCCCTGTAAAATCCGGCGCAACCCCATATCTGCAAAACGGGGTTGCATATTGATTTGCAGCTGACCCTGTTCTCACAATTGTCCCTTGAGGATTTGGCAGCACTGCTTCAACACCCAAACAGACATCAGGAACTAATCCATATTTAGTAGAGCCTCCTCCCGCTGTGCTATTCGATAGACCACCACCTATAGTTGCTGCAAATCCACTTCCTGGGCCCGTAACACCAGAAGTTAATCCTCGTGGATGTAATTCTGATAATAAAGCACCCCAAGTAACACCACACTCAACAATATAGTAGTAATCATCTTCATTAATTTCTAAAATTTTATTCATTCGAGTAAGATCGATTAGAATACCTCCTTCTGACACAGAACCTCCGACTAAATCAGCACCTCCCCCTCGTGGAACCATATGAATTTTGTATTTATTTGCAATCTTGACTATTTCTGAAACTTCTTCAGTGGTTTCTGGTCTAACGATCATATCTGCCCATCTATCTGGAAATGCAGGATCAACGTTTCTCGAATAAGCAGCTTTCATGAAATCTTTATCTGTTATAAAGTCATCTCCAACAACATGTTCGATTTCTTTATACGCACTTTTAACTTTTGACATTTTTATTTGCCATTTTTATTACATTTAATTAAGAAGAATTACACTTGAGAAATTAATAAAAGTTTCTTTTTCAAATGAATCCTTAGTTTACTCCTTTTTAGAAACTAGTCAACCAAGTATTAATATTGATAGAAAAATTAGGATTCCCATGGTCCCAACATCACCCATGAATAATCACAATAAGATAATAAAATTTTCTTCTAATGGTTTTTTTCTATAAGTTTTCAAATATAGATTAACTAAAAGAATTCTTCCTTATTATAATGTTTAGAATTTTAAATTAGTATTAGATCGGTTTTCCATTCTCATCATAGCGGTTGGGATACCCTGAAGCCCAAGCCTGCATAATTTCTTGATGAGGTGCATCATTGTAGACACCTCGATCCTTGATATATTCTACAAACGGTTCCCCGTCGTTATTTGTACTCGCAAAAAGCCCATCCTTTACCCCATCAAAATCAACCCAAGGAAAATTTTTTCTTATACACAGCTCTTTATCGAACGCACAATTAGCTTCTACCCATCTTCCATTCAAAAAAAGTTCAACAAAACCATGAAATATGAAAAGATTACTCCCCATATTTTTTTTGAGTTTATCGCTTGTCATATGGTTTATTATATCAACAAAATGAAGTTTTGAAGGAATTCCGACAGCTCTGGCTAACGAAGCCAACAAAATCGCCTTAGGTATGCAAAATGCATATCCTTTTTCCAGAGTTAAACTCGGTTTCCATTCTTCTTTATTATAAGATTTACGAGAATCTTTAACTGAATACCTTATACTATCACGTACAAAATAAAAAAGTTTAATAGCTTTACTAATATCATCTTCAATTCCATCGGTCAGCTCCTTAGCTTTTTGTAGGACTGAAGGATGCTTCCAATCCATAAAAAATGTAGTTCTTAGAGTTTCCTCAAATTTTTCATTTAGATGTGTCATTACATTCAAAAAATAAGGAATTTATTTAATTTTTTCCAATATTGGATTTTTATTCTAAAGTATTTCTGTTTTATTAACCTTTAACTAAATTACTACAAAACTTTATAATTTATAATAATCTGTAATATCTTGTAATAAAATGAAATTTTAAATCAAATATCGGTGAATTTAATGGAAAAAGAGAAACCTAAAGTATTACATACGGAGTTAAGAGGTAGTTTATCAAATAGATTTAATATAATCAAATCCGTTTTAGGAATTCAAAATGATGCGGAGGTTGTTCGTTTTCTAATCCAGAATTACTACAAAGAGTATTTGGAAAGCGAAAAAATAGCAGCAAGAGAAGAAATAGAGCGTGATCGTGAGATAGTTAAACTGTTTATGGAAAAATATGGTGAAGAATGGAAAAAACTTGGTGAAGATTAGTGATTTGGATTCCTACAGTCGAATATGTCGAAGAATTATTTAAGGATCAAATCAAGGTAGGTCAATTAATGAATCGGCAAGGGCTTATATCTACACTTGATAAAGTCAGATGGGGTATTCCTTTTAAAGAAGCTCCATCTATTTGGGATCAAGTCACTATTTTATATAAGGAAATTATAGAGAGCCACTATTTTTCTGATGGAAATAAAAGGATTGCTTCCCTCTTGGCTTATATTTTTTTATATAAAAATGGGTATGAATTTTCTCCCCTTGAAGGAGAATTGTATAGAGTTACTTTAGATGTAGCGCAAGGATTAAAATCGTTTGAAGTTATT
>JAHLWJ010000335.1 GCA_019057975.1 Promethearchaeota archaeon
CAGAATGGATTTATTTTAAGCCTAATATTAATGATTTATATCAGCAAATTGAAGCAATAAATAATCTTCAATGTAAACCACGGAAAGAGCATTTACCTTTATTAAAATTGTTTGTAAGTAAAAAAGATGCTTTATGGCCGAGGTTTGATAAGGTCAAAATTGATGATTGGATTTTGTTAAAGGACCCAGATTTTCCGGGGGTTCAAAATCAACGAAATTTCGTAGAAGTAGCATTAAGTACTCCAGACTTCGCGATATTAGAAGGTCCGCCAGGTTCTGGAAAAACACATACAATTTGTGAGATTATACTTCAAGCGATCAAAAGGAATATGAGGATTCTCTTATGTGCTTCAACGCATGTTGCTGTTGATAATGTCCTTGAATATTTAGTAGATAAAGAAGATGTAATAGCAGTACGTATCGGAAGAGAAGATAATCAATCAATTTCCCCTAAAGTTAAAAAATTTCTATTATCAAGAAGAATAAATACTGAAAAACAGTGGTTAATAGAGAAATTAACGAATTTAGGTGATAATATAAATAGGGGGCAACAATATTTTTTAGATGTTTTAAAATCAAAAAATGGGGAAACAGAAATAGAAAGGATGATATTAAATAACGCTAACTTGATTTGTGGAACAACTATTGGAATATTGCAACATCCCGCAATTCGTGAAGAAAGATCCACTCCTAGAGCTGTATTTGATATCTTAATTATTGATGAAGCAAGTAAAACCACGCTCCAAGAATTTATTGTCCCAGCATTATACTGTCGAAAATGGGTTATGGTTGGAGATGTTAGGCAATTATCTCCATTTGTAGATGCAGTTGCTGTAAGAAAATCGGTTGAAGGTCTCCTTAATGATAATGAGAAAACTATATGTAGAGATGCTTTTTGTTTATGGAAATTCTCTGGGTTTAGTATTATTATATCAGAGCCGAATAAAGAAATTCGCGACAAATATAAATTCCAATTCGATTCCTTAAAACTCGAATATTTTGATTTAGAAACAGTACAAGAAAACGCGTCGTATCAATTTTTAGCTTCCCAAATTTTTATTGGAACACCCGAGTTAGTAAAACAATATGAAAATCATTTTCCCATGGATACTTTTTTAAGAGGTAAAGAATTTGGGATTAAATTAAAATTTGCAAATAACTATTGGATAAATCATATTGAAAACGAGAAATTTTCTACTCGATATAGAGGGAGTTTTGGAGATCTTATAGCCTGGCGTTTAATCCGATTGTTTGATTTAAGATTTTCAGAAGGTGATCTAAGGATATCCGAAATCTCTCAAGATATAGATAATCTTCTTCCTTATTGGAAAGATGATACAGAATTACAGAAAGATCTGAGTTTAATTAAAAAAATTGCTTTTCCTTCTATATTAGAAATAATTCAAGAAGGTTTTCATGAGGTAAAAAAAGAAAATTTACCCTATTATAAAATGACCGTCTCTACCCACGGATTCAACTCTGAAGATAAGGAAGTTAGATATGAGCTTTTAGAATACCAACACAGAATGCATCCTGAAATTTCAAAGTTTTCCCGAGAACAAATTTATCGAGGTAAAGCACTAAAAGATAATCAGAATTTAAGGAAACTGAGAGAATGGAATTATAAAAAATATGCTAGTAGAATAATTTGGGTAAATATACTAACGAGAAATTCATCAAAAATTAATATCAATCTAACTGAAGCTCATAGACTACTTGAAGAATTAAAATCATTCTTAGATTTCTCAAAGAACAATCCTAAAAATGGAAATGAATCCTGGGATGTAGCAGTTTTAACTTTTTATAGTTATCAAGAAGATTTCTTAAGAAACCTTATAAAGAATTTTTTTGGCAAAAAAATGAACTTAAGAGAATTTGATATACCCAAATATAATATCAATATAAAGATCTGCACAGTCGATAGATTTCAAGGACATGAAGCAGATATAGTTTTTTTATCATTTGTGAAAACAAATAGTGTCGGTTTTTTAAACTCATTAAATCGCCTTAATGTAGCCATTACAAGAGCACGATATCAACTAGTTATGATTGGAAATAAAAAGTTTTTTTTAGATCAAAAAATCTCCCCAACACTTAAGGAGTTAGCAAAAATCCAAGATGACATATCAATAAATTAGGTGAAAAAATATGGAAATTATATTGAAAAGAAAAGTTATAGTGAAGAAGTATAAAGCACTTCTAGATATTGGTATTAAAGAGAGAAGGTCTGATATCATAGCACTTTTATTGATTGCTAAATCTCATAATGATCAGTTGTCAATTCCAATAATTTGTAATGAATTTATATTTCGTGATAATGAAACTATCGCTAAAAGGATAATCCAAAGATGTCAGGATCTTGCCTTGCTTGATAAGAATTTGAAAATTACCGAAGAAGGATTAGCCGCTAGGGATGATGAGATGATTTATTATCCTTTCACAGGAACATATTATGTGTGGGTAACTGAAGATCCTATCTTTCCTCAGAGAATATTAAACATCGAAATGGTAGACGAAAAAATAAATTTCAAACAGGAAATTAAAGGATATAAATGGGAATATGTAAATGGGGAACGAACAAAAATAGAGATTGAAAAAAATATCATTTCAGTTCCAGAATGGCTAAAAAATGTTGAATCCTTAAAAAACATCAAATTATTTAACGAGGATAAAAAAGATATAAGAATACAAAAAATCGAAGAAAAAATCGAACCAATTTCTATTGAAGAGTTAGAGACTCAAATAAAAATATCAGATGATTTAAAATTATTAGAATTAAGTGGAATTTTTAATGATGAGAGAGAAGTTCCATTTTTTCCGGATATTCGTTCAATTTGGGAACAAATTCTGAAAGATAAATATCGAAAGTGGGATTGGAGTGATGAAAGTCTAAAGTTAAGATATAACGAAACATCGGCAGTAGAGAAAAAAAACTTTACCAAAATATTTAATTTCTTAGATCCTATTATTGAGAAATTTGGTAAATTTGAGTCTATTGATATAAAATTAAAAATTAAACCAGAATCTGATGAAGAAGCAACTTTATGGGCTAATTGGTTATTAGAAAATCAAATTCAAGAATTTATGTTTCCTCAGATTTTTAAAAATTATAAAAATCAAATTTCAAGTAAGTTCCAAGGTTTCAATATCGAATTAAAACCAGTTAAGGAAATTTCAGAGGTTTTTATCAGTAAAATGTTTATAGAGGAAATTTCTAACGATTTTTGGTTTATCCAAGCACCATTAGACATTTTTCCGATTAATATTGGAGGAGATGAATAAAATGTTAACTGATTTTAGTACGGTAGAAAAAAAAGAGATTATAATAAATAATCATGTTTTAGAGAAAATTTGGTATATTGCGGAAGATAAGGAATTTAAAGAACACCTACAGGAATTTTATAAACCTAATATATGGTTTGCTGGAAAAAAAAGGATTTTTGAAAAAAGTATCGCTAAGCATATTGAAAACGCTAAAGAAATAGTAATAATTTGCTCATTTTTACTTGAACAAACAGAAATTATTGACGCAATACTAAAAATTGTTAAAAATTCAGTTAGAGTATATATTATTACTGCTTCTGAAAACCAATTAGAAAAATCGTATCAATTAGAGAGTGAATTAGAGGATGAAAGGGTTGCAGCTCATATACTTTTATTAAAAAACTTGAGGAAAAAATGTTTAATAAGAAGTGCCCCAAACTTCCATGCTAAATATATTTTGATTGATCCAAAATTAAACTCAAGGTTAGGTTTTATTTCTAGTGCTAATTTTACAAAACATGCTTTATCTAGCAATATAGAAATAGGAGTACAATTAAATGAAGAGCAAATATCGGATTTATTTAATTCATTTTGCTATACTTTTTGGTATGAAAGTAAACACGAATATCTAAGAGAAGCTTCTTTAAGTGCCGTAAGAGATGCGCCGATTGGATTTATTGATAAACCAGATTTAACTCATATTATCTGTCCTAAATCAAATAACGATTTTGAATTAAATCTTACGAGGCTTATTAAAAATTCTCACGGAGATATTTATATAAGCTCTTATTCAATAGATTCCAATAATTCAGTTTTTAAAATAATTTTAAACCAGTTAAAGAATGGTCGAAAAATCTATATCTATGTAAGACCTAGGAAAAAAGATTTGGATTCTTTGCTTGAATTAGAGCAAGCAGGAGCAACTATACGGGGGCACCCATCACTTCACTTTAAATGCATACTAATTGATGAGAGTATAGATAAAAATGGGATAATATTCACGGGGAATTTAACGAAAGAAAGTTTTGAGAGTAGTTATGATGTGGGTATATTTTTAAATTCCCAACAATATAAAATTATCTTAGAAATTCTTAAATCTTGGAGATTTTTAATGCCAGCAATTTTTTTCGGAAAAGCAAGTATAAGTGAAATACCAATAGGAAAATACAGGGAATGGACACCAAAAAAAAGTGAGTTTGAAATAAAGCAACTAGTAGTTCAAGATTTAGGAACATTCGAAGGAGATACAATTGAATCCTATCAAAGTTTTAAACCTAACTATGAGATATCGAACGAAATTCGAGATAATGTAAAGGAAATACATATTTTATGGAGGGTAACACCTCCTATATTACCAAAAGATGCTAAACTTGTTACAAACATCCCAGATAATCTCTCTAAAAAACACAAACATTTATTGGAAAATGAAAAAAGATTATACAGAAAAAATAAAAAAAAATACTTATTGTTTAAACGAGGAGATAACTATAAACTGATTAGAGATTTATCGGAAATTATAGGAGCTAAATTAGTCCTGGAATAAAATCAAATTACTTTAAATTCATATTTTATAATTACTAAATTTGGTATGGCAAAAGAATTAAGAATCCAAGAACGAGTGTCAATCCATATATTTTAGGTCATGATATAATTTTCCAGATATTCGACTTAGGCTTTAAAAAAATCACTGATTGTTTTATTTTTTTTTTTTTTTAAACTTGATAAAGTCTTAGCTATTTGATCTATATCGGCAATTTTTTTAATCACATAAAATTTTTTCTCAGATTTGAGAATTTTTCGTGGAAATTCAGTTTCTTCAACGATTTCTTTGGGTTTGAGAACGATTGTAGGTTTCCCTTGCTCCTTACCATATT
>JAHLWJ010000057.1 GCA_019057975.1 Promethearchaeota archaeon
TGAATAATATTATAGAGACAATGACAATATTAGAAAAAAGAATAAGCTATTTAGAGGAAAGATCTGATATCAACAAACGAAGTATAGAAGATAAAAGGAGAAATATAATTTAATCAGCCCAACAAGATTAATTTAATTTTATACATCTTTTTAATTAACCTAAATTTGATTGAATTATTTATAATAAATAATATTTAAAATTATTTTTTTATTGTCAGAACATTAATGAAAGAAGCTACATACAAGGTATGTATCGTCGGGAATGGGGGTGTTGGAAAAACCACATTGTTACAACGATATATAACTGGTCAATTTTTCTTAGATACAAAAGTTACAATAGGATTGGATATAGGAGTAAAATATCTTACTGTAGAGGGTACAAGAATTACACTTCAAATTTGGGATTTTGGAGGTGAAGATAGGTTTAGGTTTCTTTTGCCCAATTACACTCGTGGTGCATTTGGAGGAATCTTCATGTATGATCTTACAAGACCTCATAGTTTGCGGAATATCGATGAATGGATAAAGATATTTAGACAAGAACAACATAAGAACTTTCAAGCCCCATTAATATTGGTTGGAGGAAAGTCAGATCTTACAGATAGAAGATTAATAACTGAAAAAAAAGCCAAAAAAATTGTTAAATCTTATAATCTCTCTCATCATTTTGAATGTTCTGCAAAAACAGGTGAAAATATAGAAATTATATTTGATACTTTAATACAAACAATTATGAAAAAAGTAGGACACTTTTAAACAATTCTCTTAATTATTTTAGTTCACTGCTATACAGCAAATCTAAATGTTTGATTGCCATTTCTTGTGAAATTTCTTTATTCATTAATTTTTTCGAAAGTGGATTTAGGAGATATTTCGGGGTGAATTTTTTAATGATCACATCACATAGAAGTGCATAATAATTTCTACTATTTACACAAAGTTCAACTACAAAATTTTTATTAATTAATTCTTGAAGAATTTTTTTATCTTCAGATCTGGAAATTTTATCTGAGATTAACACATCTTCTCTTAGTATCTGCATGATTTTATTATATTTTTTATCAGTTAATAACTTAAAACAAAATTGAATTTCTTTTATTCGCCTATTCAAATCTTCAATATATACATTTTTATATTCTTGAAAAACACTTTCTAACATTTTAAAATAATAATTCCATGTTATATTTTTTTTACATAGAGTAAAAATAATATTGGTGATGCTTTTTGGTGGAACTCTTGTAATTAAAAAATCTTTTACGAGAAAATAACATTCAAAAAAAGTATTATGAAGCCAGCTAGTTGTTACTAAACCTGTTTTAATGAAAGGAATCATTAATGTCTTAAAATTTTGGATTTGGAAATCTTTTTCTTGTTTAAGCAGTTCAATTAAATCATCTTCTATTTGTGGGCCCTCAGTTAAGATATTAAGAATCTTTAATCTTAAAGAATCAGAATAAATTGAGGTTAATGCTTCATTTTCCGACATTCGTACTAGCTCTGTGAATTCTTTAGCATGGTTTCTTGCCACACTTAAATCTGTATAAACCATTGTATCCCGGATAGTAAGATGTTTATCCAGAAATACCATAAGAGCATGTTGAGGACTACCATGAATATCAATATATTCGAATGGATAATATTCTCTATCTTCAGCAATATTGATAGGAATTTTAAGTTCAATAGGAGAATTGCAAGCTGAGCAATTTACTACTATTTTTTTCGTCCTAACCATATTATCACATTCAAATTATTATTTAACATCTATATTCGAATTGGCTCTTTAAATTATTTAAGAATCTATAAATTTTATTGATTCAATATCACATTCTTCAATATTTTGTATTAAATATTTAAATAGTAAATCAACATTAAGGTTTTCCTTTGAGGAAACTTCTATAAAATTTACTAAATCAAATTTCTTAACAAATTTTTTGACCATTTTAGAGCCAAGCATTGAATGATAACCAAGGTCTTTTTTCAATCCTAACAATACTATTGGGAGATGCGGATTGTGCTTCCTCAATAAGGGAACCCATTTTTTTAAATCTAAAAATGAATTTCGTCTTTTTACATCAAATCGTAGTGAAGCTCCTTCCGCTCCTTGAATAAAATCAGGCAAAAGAAACCTAAAACGATCTTCACCCACAAAATCCCAAATCTGCAAATCTATAGTTCTATCATTAATTTGTGCCCTTTTAAAAAAAAATTCACTGTCTAATGTCAATTTTTAGTTATCAAAATATTGATTATAACAGAAAGTTTTTACTAATGTTGTTTTACCTATTCCACCATTTCCAGAAACAACAATCTTTGAAGTTTTTTTAAATAAATCGGACATTATCCTTTATCTTTTTATTATTTGTGTTAACCGATGATGCTATTTTATTAATAGTTTTTTTAATCATTTCTTCACGAGTTAAATCAGGATTCTTTTTAAAATTACCATTTAATAAGTTATTTTTCAGATTTCGTATCTCTCTTTGAAATTTTGTTAGACTAAAATATTTTCTTTTTATAGAAAGTATGGTTAGAAACAGCCCTGCACTAAGTAATGATATTAATAAGATTATGAAAAAGAGAATAAAATTATTTGAAAAAGTGTTTGAATCTCGAGATGAATAGATCACTACATTTATAACATTTGAGCTTCTATTTGCAAAATTATTGAAAGCTCCTACCACAAAATAATACAATCCATTGCTCAAATTGGAAATTGAGTAATATAGCGTATTTATTTCTTTAGCAAATAATGAAACCACCTCATCTATTTCAGTTATATAATCCTGAGAAAAAAATATTGTATAACTATCAACATAAAGAGAATCAGTCCAATTAAGTGTGAAAATACCATCAGTATCAGGACTATCGGCATTGGATGTAAGATCAAAAGGGATTGGAATCTTTGAGACCTCTACACGAATACAATTTGAAGTTTTATTTCCATACTCACTAAATGCTATTGCGATATAATAATAAATTGTATCATGAGGGATGTTGGACTCTGAATATAATAAGTTTGTTATCCCATCATCAAGCAACGTTAAATTATTATTAATTTCCACGATGAACTTATCATCTCTATATAACGAGTAGTTATGCGCTTTGAAGGATTCAGTCCAATTCATAATATAGTTTCCATCAATGTCAACAGGTGTTCCTGCATCGCTGAAAAGCTCGAAATCGGGGATTAGTCTCCATTCTATGACTTCCCAGTGACCCATAGCGGGAGATCCTTCACTAGTACCTCTCAATCCTTCAATTGTATGATTGTTGATAAAACGATAATGAGCACAAGCCATTGAGAAATGATTATAGGATTGCATTATTCCGTAAGGATTGGGTGAATGAATTATCGAATGAGTATAACCTACAGCCGTAATACTTGTTTGTTTTCCAATATCTTCATTAGAATAGTTAAATGATCCTCGCTGAACCATTTGATATCCAGAAAACGAAATTACGAAGGCAATCACGAAAGTTGTTGATGCTAATCCATATCTCTGAGCATAAATAGTGTTATTATCATTAAGCCACACATCACAAGATCCAAATCTAGCATCCCATTCATTATAATTAGTATAATAAGAAGAAATCACAATCGATTTTGACATATCAACATTATTATTAATATTTTCATTAATGCTTGTCCCGCTTAAGGTAAGTTCTGCCGATTGAACAGTAAATTCATATCCTAATGCTTCAATTACATAATAATGACCAACAATAGTTCCAGTACCTTGACCTCGCTGGAAAGTAATTGTGTTATCAGAACTAATATTAGTTGCAACCATAGCATGATCCCAACCATCATCACCATTGGCAGCATACCAATACGATAAGGGAAATGCTCTTGATCGGTTTACGAGATCGATTATCGTTATAGATATTTCTTCATCTTCAGTAATATTAAAACTCCCTTGTTGTATTTTTATTTTTGTTGGATCAAATTCAACTATATAAACACTAAAATCTATAGCGTTCTGAGCGATTTTACTTCTTTCTATTGTTATTTCTCTCAAGCTTGGTTCAAAATAAATATCACTAAGAATTGTATCCCAATCATGAACAGAGATATAGTCACTTTTCATCGAAACAAATGGAATACAGTTTGATATATTCTGATTTTTAGACAATGGTACTGATACAATTTTTTCACTGTATGCAACCTGAATTTGTATCGATTCTACTGAAACTACGAAATTAGATTCAAGCAAATTTGATTCGGGTTGAGCTGATATTAAATAATCCGGATTATTATCCGAGTCATAAACAATATTAGTTTGAATTGATTTAAGAAATTGAGGAATTAATAACACTAAAAGTAGTAAAATTGCACAACTTAGCCTAAAATATTTTAGATTTTTGTGATGAATTACTACAAACCCGTAGAAAATTAATTGAAATATATTCCTATTCTTGAAATTAATAATAGTAATTTACACTTATATTTCTACTCCTATCTATATGACTTTGAATCACAAATATATTATTAAAAATTTGAGCTTAATAAATATTAAAATTATTTTTATTAACTATGAGAAATTTTGTATTAATTAGTTTATTAAAAGAAGAAAAATGTATTTGAAAAATGCCATTAAAAACACCAGAAGAATATTTGGAAAGTATTAAAAGACCTGTAAATTTGTATATGTTTGGCGAAAAGGTGGAAGAGTTCTGGAATCATCCAATCATAAAGCCCTCAATAAATACAGTAATGAAAATCTATGAATTGGCGCAAATAGATGAATATAAAGACATCATGACCGCAATTTCCCATTTAACCGGTGAAACAATAAATCGGTTTACTCACATCCATCAATCTATCGATGATTTAATCAGAAAAGTACAAATGCAAAGATTACTGGGGCAAAAAACGGGGGTATGTTTTCAGAGATGTGTTGGCTTTGACACAGCCAATGCATTATATAGTGTAACTTTCGAAATGGATAAAAAATATGGAACAGATTATCATAATCGATTCAAAAATTATTGGATTGAAGCACAAAATCAAGATTTAATGGTTGATGGTGCTATGACAGATACAAAAGGAGATCGAAGTAAAAGACCAAATCAACAATCAGATCCAGATGCATATTTGCATATTGTGGAAGAGAATGATGATGGCATTGTCGTTCGAGGCGCAAAAGTCCATCAAACTGGATTTTTAAACTCTCATAGAGCCATTATTATGCCTACTCTTTCTATACGTCCTGGAGAAGAAGAATACGCTGTTAGTTTCGGAATAGATACTAATGCTAAAGGAATCACTTTAGTATATGGAAGGCAATCATGCGATACTAGAAAAATGGAAAAAGGAAAATTAGATATTGGTAACTTTAAATATGGAGGTCAAGAGATATTTGTAATCTTTGATAATGTGTTTGTTCCAAAAGATCAAATATTTATGAAGGGTGAAATTGAATTTTCAGGAGAATTAGTTAATAGATTTGCTGGTTTTCATAGACAATCATATGGCGGGTGTAAAGTTGGAGTTGGAGATGTGCTTATTGGGGCAGCAGCTTTAATATCAGAATATAACGGAACCGAAAAAGCTTCTCACATTCGAGATAAACTTGTTGAGATGGTGCATCTAAATGAAACCCTGTATTGCTGTGGGATTGCATGTAGTTCTTTAGGTTTTCAAAGAGAAGCTGGAAATTATGAAATGGATATGTTACTGGCAAATGTATGTAAACAAAATGTTACTCGATTTCCCTATGAAATAGGGAGATTAGCTGAAGATCTCGCTGGGGGAATAATATGTACACTTCCTTCTGAAGCAGATTTCAAGTCTGAGGAAATTGGGCCCTTAATAAGCAAATATCTTTCTACATGTGAAGGAATAGGACCTGATGATCGATATAAAGTTCTGCGTTTCATTGAAAATTTAACGATGGGAGTTGCTTCGGTAAGCTATCGGACGGAATCCATGCATGGAGCAGGAAGTCCTATGACGCAGAGGATTATGATTTCGCGTCAAGCCAATCTGGAAGAAAAGAAAATGTTCATAAAAGAAATACTTGATATTGAATAAAATATTAAAGAAATACTAATGTATTGTAATTTTAATTCAATTAAATAAATAATTTCATTTTTTAAATTGGTTAAAAATGAGTAAGAAATCATTTGATGAGATCTTTACTACTTTTGAAGAAATTTCAAATAGTTATAAGCGAAGTGATCAATACTTTGATATATTATATGATTCAGCTTCATCTACTCGCATCAGTAAGACTCGTTCCTCTGAAGATATATCTGTTAATACTAAAAAATCGGGAATTGTGGCTCGCACTTACTTAGGAAAATGGAAAGAAATAACGTTTGAGAACCTCTCATCTCTTAAGAAAATAGGGGAAAAAATTCCCAGAACTACCAAACACGGCAAAGATATTGTTGAGTTTGATGGTTGGATGATGAATCAAGAAATAATACCAAAAATAGATCCTTCCAAAATACCAATTGATGATAAAATTGATAAGATTAGATATATCTATGACTACGTAATGAGTAGTGACGAAAGAATAATAAACGCGCAGATTAGATACTTAGAGACAATTACAGAACGGATATTTTTTAATAATGAAGGATGTCAACTACGACAAGTAATTCCAAGAACCAGAATTTTCATATTTCCCATCGCAAAAGAAGGGTCCGTAGTAGATTTTGATTATTACATCGCAGATGGCGAGATTGGTTATGAAATCTTTGATGATATTGAAGATAATAAGTTAGAATCAATTGTTCAAAATTCATTGGAAATGCTAAAATCTACATTACCACCATCAGGAAAATATCCCATTATTTTAGATCCTAGTATGTCTGGATTAATCGCTCACGAAAGTTTTGGACACGGTCTTGAAGCTGATCAAATATTACGAGAAAGAAGCTATTTAAAAGATAAACTTAATTTGAAGGTAGCCTCTGACATCTGTACAATCCTTGATTCCCCCGCTATAGAAAATAAATTAGGGTCATTTTTCTTTGATGATGAAGGTATTCGAGCAGGGAAAAATGCACTAGTTGAACGAGGAATTTTAAAAAATTTTATTTATGATAGAAGAACGGCTTCAGCATTAAATAAAATCCCTAAAGGTAATGGAAGGAGAGAGAGTTATGCTCATCCTGTTCACCCCAGGATGACTAACACATATTTTGAGTCAGGAGATTACTCTTTAGAAGAAATGATCTCAGAAATTAAAAATGGTATAATTTTACAGCATGGTTATTTCGGAATGGAAGATCCTATCGGTGGAGGTTGCCAGTGTACTTCAAAGAAGGGATATTTGATCGAGAACGGTGAGAAAACAAAAATTCTAAAAGCTATTGCTTTAAGTGGTCCAGTATTAGAATTACTACAAAATATTGATGCGATTAGCCGTGATCCATTGGAACTTGATGGTGGAACATGCGGTAAAGGGAATGAGGATATGGTTCCTGTTACTAGTGGAGGCAGTTTTATTCGAATGAAAAGTGCTTTAATAAGTCCAGGGTGAGATTGAGATATGCTAAATGAAAAATTAGATATTATTGAGAAAAATCTCAAGTCAAAAAGTATTGAGGAATATGAGATTTATTTAATTGAAAGGGAACTTTATGAAACAATTCTTTTAAAGACAAAACCCGAAACAGAAAGAGAAGTTAAAGAATTCGAGTACATTATTCGTATTCTCACTCAGAAAGGAGATGAAACTGGTATTGGTGTTATTAAAGGAAATTCTCTCGATTCAAATGAAATTATAAAAAAAATTGATACTTGTGTATCCATCTCTAAATGCAATACAAGTTCAAAATACTTTTTTCCAGACCATCAATCAGTTTCAAAGATTACTACAGCAGATCCAGAAATAATAAAAAATCCACTAGGTCTTAAAAACTTATATAGTCAAGAGCTTATAAGTGTAGTTAAAGACCAAAAAGAAGTTGTCCCTACTTTCGGACGGTTCAGAGTCCATTCTCAAAAAAAGTATTTAAGAAATAGTAGTGGGTTAGATCTTGATGCTTTAAAAACATTCTTTTTCATAGAATTTTCATTAAAAGCTAAAAGGAACGGAAAATTATCAGAGTACTGGACAACAGAATATATTAAAGAAAAAGAGCATTTGAATTTTGAGAAGAGAGTCGAAAAATGGGCAAAGATAGCTAAAGATACTTTAATTGCAGAACCACCCAAACCAAACCAGAAGGTAGTTATTATATTTCCTCCGCATGTTCTCAGAAGAGCCTTAATTCCAGTCATTGGCTTTCACTCTTTAGGTAAAGCCTCCAATGAAAAAATTTCTGCTTACAAAATAAATGATAATGTAGCAGCTGAGAAAATTTCAGTTATAGATAATGGTTTACTTGAGGGAGGGTTAAGTTCTAATTCTTGGGATGGCGAGGGTAATCCACATCAAAAAACTGAAATTATAAAGAATGGTTTTTTCCAAAAACGCCTCTATGATCAAAAATATGGAATTTTAGAAAACTTAGGTTCGACGGGAAACGGTATAAGAGATAATTATGGTTCAGTTGTTAATGGAATTAGTAATTTCCAAATTTTACCTGGCGATATTTCCTTAGAAGAAATAATATCTAATATCCAAGAAGGATATTTCATAGAAAAGTTTTCATGGCTTAATCCAGAAGAAATGTCAGGATTCTTTGGTGCTGAAATAAGAAATGGGTATTATATAAAAAATGGGGAATATAAAAATCCAATTAAAGGTGGAAATGTTAGTGGTAATATCTTGGAAATGGTAAAAAATTGTGAATTTATTTCAAAAGAAACTGAATTTTCAGCAAACTCACTTTTTCCGTACATGGCTTTCTCAAACCTAACTGTCTCATTCTGAAAAATTGAAAAGATAGAGTTTTTATTATTTGATTTTTACACCTACATGAAGGTTGGTTCTCCTCTTTCAAATCCTTTTTCTGGTGTCTTCATTTTAGCTGTCTCTTCTGGAGATAATATTTCAACTAATTCATACCGAGATGTTCCTTTACCTAATTTCTCAACAAACCTAACAGATTCATATGGATCTTTGTAAGGTCCATGAAGTCTTGTGAAAGGATGCAAATCTTCATTAGGATCAAGATTAACATGTTTTAAAAATGGAGGTATGTTTTTCTCAATTAATCCCTCTTTTTTGATGAGATCGAGTGTTGCAGTTTCGATAGCAACAATATCTTTAGATCCTACTATTCCAATATCATTAACTATGGAAGGTTGAGCAGTGCCTAAACAATCACAGTATGTGGTAATATTTAGCAAGAAATTGAGGTAGAACACTTTAGAACTATCAAATGTTTCGAGTACTTTACTTGATGAAATAGCCATCATTTCCTGAAAAGCTGTATAACTTTCTCGAGGAAGCTTTAATGCCCCTATATCTTGATCTATTTCTAAACAAGTAAAACATTGGTGACAATCATGATAATTCCTTATAAGATTATTTTTCCCTTCATCATAACGAAGCGCTCCATAGGGACATGCTTCAACGAGTTTCCTGGCATGTTCAGGAGATCCCTTTACACTATCCCAATACTTATCGATATGAGATACTCCATGTATCTTTATCCAACGGGTTGGACCCGAATAACCACCTAGTGCGAGATTTTTGATAGCACCGCCATAACCACATGCTCCATGTCCCTTAGCGTGAGATAAATCAATTAAAACATCAGCATCCTTTAACACACCACCAAGATCAAGTGTGTCAAAACCTTTAAAGTTGATTTCTACGGGTGTAGTATATCCATCCTTTACTCCTGCTATAGGGATGATTGGACACCCACATGTTTCTTGGGTATATCCTCTTTTTACTGCGTTATAAACTGCTGTAGGATTGTCAGTAATGAAAGGATAACCCCCAGTTCTTTTTACAGCCTCCACAATACGACGAACAAAGAAAACAGGAATTGTCTGATATCCATCTCTAAATCCAAGATGCATCTTAATTGCTACCTTATCTTTTTCTTCTATAGGTGTCTGCTCCATTAATATCTCAGTGATTTTATCTACTTTTACTGGAAAAGAGGCAAAAGGCCATACTTTACCATGCTGAATTGAACCAAAATAGACTTTAGATTTATTTGAACTCATATTCTCACTTTACATTCTTTTTTTTAAAATCTTATACTCAAAATTGTTCATTGAAATTAAATTTGGGTGTTATTTACCATAATTATTTTAATTTTCAATAATTCATTATTATAACACGTATGAAAAAAAAATAAGAAAGAAAAATTTGCTATGGCACGCTGTCCAGAATGTGGGGGTTTTATGAAATACCAATCAGCTATTAAACAAATGGTTTGCCAATCATGTGGTTTATCCTTAACACGGCATGAACTTGACAGAGATTGGAAAAAAGTAAGGAGTGAAAATATCAGCAATGTAGATGAGTCACAACGCAAAAAAGATCGGCGTAAAGAATGGTTGGACTGGTTTTCTGCCTCCAAGGAGTCTAAAGAAAGAGATTATTAGGGGATAGGATATATACATTAACAATTTCCTAATTATAAGAGAAATATATTAAGGTTAAAAAATTGCGATAATTTCTTATTTTTATCAAAAACTAAGTTTCTATTAACTAGCAAACTTCCTTTCGAAAATATCTTCTAATAATTCAGTTAGTTTTACTGTAGGAATATCTAATAATGTTATTTCTAAATGCCTACCTCGTGTAGCATCTTCTATTCTTACAGTTTTAGAAGCGATTATTTTCAGTTGGTTCAGTTGGCGAACATATTTTCTAAAACTCATTTTTACATGAGGCTCTACCGAATAACCTTCACAGATAGACTTATATTCTTCATACGCATCATCCACCAATGCAAATGGTGTGCCATTACTTATCAACGTTCTTACAATCCCGTACAATGCTAAGAGTTCTTGATCTTTTAAACTGTCAATAATTTCCGCTCTAAATGTTGGATAAACATCATCAGAAGCTTCTCTGATGATCTCAGCATTAATTTGATCTAAACCTTCTTTATCACAATAAAGCCCACTTTTTCTGATAATTTCGATCCCATGTCTCATATTTTGATTTTCAACTACAATCTGAGCGACCATTGTTAGAAGTTCCTCATCTATTACATATTCTCTTAAAGCAATTTCACTTCTATATGTTAATATTTGCATTGCTTCTTCGAAATCATAAGGTTCAAGGTGAATTTTCTCATTAAGTCGGCTTAAAACTTTTTCATTTTCGATCCGCATCCAATCTGTACCTCTACAGATAAGTAAAATCGAAAGTTTCGCATTTTGATGACCAAATGTTTCAGCAATATTTAATAAAGCTAAAACTTCATCTGGTTTCAAGAGATGAACTTCATCAATAATTAATAACATATAACCATTATCTCGAATTAATTTGGTAAGGATTAATTTTAATGCTTCGTCGTCCGAGTAACCTCTGCCGCTTCCATGGGTATATTTGGCGAGGAGCTCTCTGATAATCTTACTTTTGGAGCGGAAATTAATACAATCAAAATATTCAATAAAAAGCTTTACATCCTTTTCTAGGGCAACTGTTCTAAAATTTTTGCCAAAATAACGAGTAGTACAAGTTTTTCCAACTCCTCCCTTACCCAAGATGAGACAATTAATTGAAGGTTGTTCTTCTTCCTCTAAAATTCTCCTATAATTGACTATTAGTGTACTCAGCGCATCATCTCGACAATATAATTTGTCTGGAACCCAGCTTTTATCGAGAGAACCCAATTGTTTAAAAACTGTTTTTTTCATAAATTGTTTCCTAAATGCATCCTCGTCCATAATAGATCGAAATCGAATAGGTGATTTTAATTAGTAATGTATAAGTAGTAATGGTACAAATTAAGTATAAAGTTTGTTATACTTATGAACTTATTTTCTTTCTTTTATAAAATTAATTCTAAAAAAATAAATATTATCCTCTAAAATTTATCAGAATTATTCAATGGATGCATCATACTATATGATTGCTTTAATTTAGTAATATCGTTTTTAGCATATATTCGCGTAGTATTTGGGCTTGAATGACCCAAAATATCTTGTAACTCGCTTATATCCATTCCTGAACGTCTAAGATGGGTAGCTCCGGTATGTCTAAACACATGAGGCGTAATAATTTTCGAATCTGGAAACCCACATCTTTCCCTTATATATTTAATATCTGTCTGAACGAGTCGAGGGCTTAATCTCTGATTTCTTGTATTTACTAATAAGTATTCTTCAGTATCATAGGATATTCGGTTACTTAGAGATTCCTTAAAAATTTCTAATGTCTTTTGGTCTACAGGAACAAATCTTTCCTTATTACCTTTACCACGTAGGCGTATGTATCCTTTTTCAAAATCAATATCTTTTATTCTGATGTTGCATAATTCGCTTACTCGAGCCATAGTAGAATACAGTAGTCTAACGATTAAGTAATAGCGTTGACTCTTTCTTGAATTAAACAATGTTCGATCTTTTAATTTTTTAAAGATAACCTCAACATCGGAAATATCAAGAAATTTAGGTAGACTCTCCTCTAATTTTATCTTTGGAGACCTAATTGTACTCATTGGATTTTTTTCAATAAACTCGTTAAGAGTTAGGAATTTGAAATACGAGCGTAATGTAGCTATTTTTCGACCAATCCCTTTTTTTGTATACCCCATATCCTTGATTTTTTTTAAAAAAAGCCTTATCCGTTGTCTTGCCATGGGAGAATTTAAATCAATATTACCCACTAGATTAATAAATTTCTCAAGATCATATTGATAAGCTTTAATTGTCGATGACGCACATCCTTCCTCGACTTCTTTAGAAATCAAAAAATCTTCCACAAAATCCGAGAACTTACACACTACCATAATGAATACACTATGATCGGGATATTACATAATAGAGTGTAATATCTAAGTAACATACAATACAATGATATCTTTCAAAGAGGGATTTATTATATTTATTTTGTCACTCCCTCTCCATACCATCCTTTTTTAATATAAAGGTATGCATTCATTGCTGCTGTTGTTGCTTCCCCAACTGCGGTTGTTACCTGTCGTATTCCACCTGTTACATCTCCTGCGGCATATATACCAGAAAAGTTAGTTTCTTGGTTTTTATTGACTTTAATAAAATTATCCTCATCAAGTTCTATCCCTACCTTTTCCGCTAAATCACTCTGTGGCTCAACTCCTATTGCAATGAAGAGAGCATTTACATTTATATTAGAAATTTCGCCAGTCTCAAGGTTTTTGATTTTTAATGCTCCCAATTTATTATTCTTTGTTATAGCTTCTTCAATAGTGCTATTATACATTGGTATAACATTATCTATTGATTCAACCTCATCTGCAATACATGTTTCTGCTCGCATACAGTGACGTCTATGAATAAGATAAACTTTTCTTGCTACACCTGAAAGATAAATTACTTCTAGACCCGCGGCATTACCACCACCAACCGCGGCAACTTCTTGATCCCGAAATAAAGGACCATCGCAAGTAGCACAGTAAGATATTCCATTACCTACTAATTCAAACTCATTAGGTAATCCAAGGGTTAGATGTTTTGAACCAGTCGCAATTATAATCGCTTTGGCTTTTGTGTCTCCTTCATAAGTGGTTATAGTCATTTCCTTTGGATTGATTGCTGAGACTTCATTATAAAAAAAAGTAGCTCCCCAATTTTCAGCTTGCTCCCTCATTTTTTCTGTTAATTCAAGACCATTGATACTACTAAATCCTGGATAATTTTCAATCTTGGGTGCTGTCCCAGCTAAGCCTCCAAAACCTTTACCCTCATAGAGAGCAGTTTTTAAACCCATTCTTCCGCCATAAATTGCAGCTGTCAATCCTGCAGGTCCACCACCAATAATTACTAATTCAAATTCATCTTTATCGGACAATTTTAGTCTCCTTTATTTTATGGATTTTTTCAAATATACACATAATAATCTTAATAAACGTTTAAATTTTTTTTTCCAATATTGTTTTTAGTTAATTTATTCCTTCTGTAATTGTCGAAGATATTTACATGCATTTATTCCCGCTCGTGCACCTTCTGCCGTAGCAAAAACTACTTGAAAAATTCCCCCTGTACAATCCCCCGCAGCATAAACTCCTTTAAGATTTGCTTTTTGTTCTTCATCAACTTTAATATTTCCCATATCATCTAATTCTACTCCCGCTTTTTTAAAAATTGAATTAGAGGATATATGAGATAAAATAAATAAGCAACTTAATTCAAATTCCTTTATTTCTTCAATCTCTTCTGATTCAGGCTTAGTAGACTTACATATAATTTTTTGAATCGTTCCTTCCGAATCTGGAACTGCTTCAATTACTTCCATATTTTCAAAAACTTCAATTCCAACTTCTTTTACGTCATATATCTTTTCAGGCAATTTTTCAATTCCAACTTTTGTGATTATTCGTACGATACAACCCATTTGCTGTAATGCTAAAGCATCTTCTAACATTTCGTCGTCTGTACCATACAAATATACAACTTTATCTTTATATAATGGACCATCACTTAATGCACTATACGAAACACCAAATCCAAGTAATATATCCTCTCCTTTTATTATTTCTTTTCGTGTACCTCTGCCAGTAGCAATAATAACAACATCAGAAGTAATATTAGCTGTTCTGGTTGAAGTCCTATTTACACCCATTCCAAGCATTAGTGAGATTACGTCACCTTTAATAATTCTAATGTTTTCTGAATAACTCTCAGTATGAGCCCTAAATTTCTCTAGTAGATGCTTTCCTTTAATTTCAATTTTTCCCGGCCAGTTTTGTATTTCTTTTGCCTGTGTCAATGCTGATAATTCTTTTCCATCAAGGATAATTACGTATCTATTCGCTCTTGCACAATAGATCCCTGCACTTAAACCAGCTGGACCCGCTCCAATGATCAAAACTTCGCACTTTAATTCGTCCATATGACCAACCTCATAATTTATTTAATACTTTAAAATAAGTGAAAAGCTCTTATTCTTTTTATTTCTTTTAAATTATATAAAAATATAATGTCCTAAGTAATATAATTTTATGATTCTAATATCTCTTTCCACACAAAATTGGTTAATATTTGAAATTTCCCCCTATTCTAAGAGATTAGGGTGAAAAGAATAAGATCGATGGTAAGACTTTGTTACTGCATAAATGTATTTCGAACAGCCCAGAAATATTCTCCACCTTTTTCAATAAAAATTGACCAGATTCTTGTGCTTAAAATTAACTGATAAAATAAAATCCTAAAGAAATTAATCCTAAAAGAATCATAGTTGCTCCCATTCCTCGCCCCATCGCTTTTGCTGAAAGCTTTTGTACAAAGTTAGAAGTAATTAATCCCATAGTAAAAGAACCTATACCAAGATAGAGTACGAATTCCCAGTTAAAATAAAGTTGATCTTTAACCATGTATCCTAGTATTTGATAAGTACTAAACGTAAAAATACACATGATAATACTTAAAATTAAAGCAGTTCCCACACTTTTCTTCAAAGGATAACCATATAGTATGATTAAAACAAGTGTTATGATGAAACCTGAATTCGCACCAAACATTCCTGAATTAAGTCCTACTATAATTCCTAAAACTAGTGCTAACAGAAAGAATAATTTTGAATTTGGTTTAATTACGCTTTCTAATTGCTCATCTTCATCTTCAGTATTTAATCTATTTACTGGTGCTTCCTCAAGATTTTCAGAATCTACATATTTACTTTTATTCTTCAAAAATTTCTGGGATATTTTATGAACCATCTCTTTCAAGGTCTCAGATGTAGGAAATCCTTTAGAAAGAATGGTGCTACCTAAGAAAATAATGAAAGCTGGTAAGAACCACCCGAAAATCGTGCTTAACCGAGTAGTCATTAAAATGAGGACACCGAAAAAGGAAGAAATTAAGGAGATTACGATTAAAATAATAATATTTTTATTCAGATAATACTGCTTTTTCCTTACATAATTAATTGCTACAGAAGTGGCAGCAATAAAATCATTTAAAACATTCACGGATATTGCTAATAAAACATCTCCTGTCATTAGAAGAATAAGAGGAACTACAACTCCTTGACCAGTCTGTCCTACAAAACTCATACTTATTCCTACCAGAGCTCCTACAAAAATCAGAATAATTATATGATAAATTTCTAAAACCAAAAATAATTCCACCTTTGTTATGCAGTTTCTTTTTTATAATCTAATCTGCGATTGAATTAAATATTACTTTAAAATTCAAAATATTTTAATGATTTAAGAAATTTTGAGTGATATTATTGTATATTTGATTTACAAAAACTCTAAAAAAAAAAATTAACATTTAAGTGAAAAATTATGGCTGTACCAATAATTTTAATTGTTGCGCTAGTAGCAGGGATACTTTCTATTGCTATGTCAATGTACTTTAGATACTTAGTCTTGAAAGAAGACCCTGGTAATGAGAGAATGCAGGAGGTTGCTGGTTATATAGAAGAAGGTGCAAAAACTTATATTAAAGTACAATATAAGGTCTTAGGTATCTTTGTGACAGTACTCGCGGTTGCCATGTTATTTTTACCATCTCCTCTGAAGGATAGCACTACTTATGAAAGAGTGTTTATTGATGCTTTAAATTGGGAACAGATGCTTGCTTACATAATTGGTGCTATTGGTTCTATGTTTGCAGGCTGGCTAGGAATGTATGTTGGTATAAAAGCAAATACTCGAGCTGCTCAAGGATGTACTATCGGCACTAAAAAGGGTTTTGATATTGCATTTTTTGGGGGAGCAGTTATGGGTCTCGCTGTAGTAGGTGTAGCATTAATCGGTGTATCCACTTTATATTGGATAATTCCAGATCCTATGATCATATTAGGATTTAGTTTTGGTGCGAGTAGTGTTGCGTTATTTATGAAATGTGGTGGTGGGATCTTCACAAAGACGGCTGATGTTGGCGCTGACTTAGTAGGAAAAGCAGAATATGACCTTCCAGAAGATGACCCTCGTAATCCTGCCACCATTGCTGACAATGTAGGTGATAACGTAGGAGATATCGCTGGAATGGGTAGTGATTTATTTGACTCATATGTTGCGTCTATTGTAGCAGCTATGATGTTAGCTGCAACCCTATCTATCGTGGGTACTGGGGTACCCAAGATATGGGAAACCATGTCCGAAACTGTTAGATATACTTTTGTTGTATTCCCTGTTGTCTTATGTGGTGTTGGTTTAATAGCATCACTTCTTGGTATTTGGTATATAAAATGGAATGGATCAGAAGAACCTGGTAAAGCCTTAAATACAGGAACTTATCTAGCTACATTATTGTTTGCAGGATTAGCTGCAGTATTGACTTTAATAATGGTTATTGATTTACCAGGAGAAGAAGCAATATTTCTTTGGAAACTATGTGCATGTGCTGTTATCGGCCTTTTAGCTGGCATTATTCTAGGTTTTACAAGTGATTACTTCACAAGAGATGATAAAAAACCGACTAGAAAAATAGCTGAAGCAGCTCAAGAAGGACATGCTGTAGTTATTCTCAGTGGTTTTTCTTATGGATTACTAAGTGTTGTTCCTCCTACCATTGGAATCATAATTGCAATGGTTTTTGCATATTTATTAGGAGGTGTATTTGGGGTTGCGATGGCTGCGGTTGGTATGCTTGCTATTGTAGGAACTATTGTATCCAATGATGCCTATGGACCTATTGTAGATAATGCAAGAAGCATTGCAGAGCAAGGAGACCTTGGAGATGATATAATACGTACAGCAGATCGATTGGATTCAGCTGGAAACACAGCTAAAGCAATTACAAAGGGATTTGCAATAGGAGCAGCAAATTTGACTGTTTTTGCTCTACTCTTTTCATTTACCACAGAAGCTAATGATATACATCCGGGTGCAATTGCAGTTATGGATCTCCTTACATTAAATGTATTAATAGGTGCTTTTATAGGAGTTGTTATACCTGCATTATTCTCAGCGTTATTAATCCTAGCAGTACAGAGAAATGCAGCTAAAATGGTTGATGAAATTCGAAGACAATTTGAAACTAATCCTAAAATATTAACTGGTGAGGAAGCTGCTGATTTTGGTAAAACTATAGACATAGCGACGAAGGGATCATTAAGAGAATTGATAATACCAAGTATTATTTCAATTACCATTCCAGTTGGTGTAGGGATCCTATTTGGTGTGGCAGCATTAGGTGCATTCTTAACTGGTGCGATACTATCGGGTTTCGTATTTGCAATTATGATGTCAAATAGTGGAGGGGCTTGGGACAACGCGAAGAAATGGATTGAAGATGGTAATCTCGGAGGAAAAGGTACTGAAGTTCATAAAGCCTCAATTACAGGAGATACGGTTGGAGATCCATTTAAAGATACTGCGGGCCCAAGTATTAATACATTATTAGTTGTAATGTCCTTGACAGCATCTATCTTTCTTGGATTCTTAATGCTTTTTGGTAATGGAGCAGGTCTCTTAACGTTCTAATTTAACATACAAATACAAATACAAAAATAGCCAAAAAACTATTCTTTTTTTTATATCTTTATTATTTTGAATGATTAGCAGTAAATATCAAATGATCAAAAATTTTTTCATTAATTATCGAAGCATTTTTAAAAAAAAAAAGATTAAGAGGAATGACACATTGAGTTGTCGAGCTGACGGTGGGTTTAACCCGCTGAGGAACCTCCCCTCACTCTCCAAGCAAGGTGTAGAGAACTACTACGGTGAAAACCGTAATCTGATAGTAGAGACGGCACCGCCTTCTTACGTATATTAATGACTTGGATATAAGCCAGAGAAATTGTAGGAAGGAATGGTTGAAACGAGTCAGATCCTTGGTGC
>JAHLWJ010000058.1 GCA_019057975.1 Promethearchaeota archaeon
AATATATTTCACATTACAATCAAATTTAAAATAATACTCTATTAAGGTTTAAATAAATCTTACTCAAAAGCCTATAAGTAAGTCTTTTAAATTTCCTTTAATATATAAAAGTAATTTACATAGGAACAAAAACGGGAAATTAATAAATAGCTATGAGTAATGAGAAAGAATATCCAATTCACAAGTATTTCATTTTCATTTTTATAGCAATCACGATTTCTTTTATTATTTTGAGGATAATCTTATATTTCTTTGAAATTTCACCTTGGATAGAAGAAACAAAAGATGTTGATTTTAAAATCTTGTTAGAGGGAATGGAAAACGGTCTAATTGATTTCTATGACCCTATAACTACATCCGATTGGCCTCCGTATTACCTTTATTTTTGGTATTATATATTTTTCTATATCTTCATTATTCCTACAGAGGGCTTAATAGGAGTGTATGTTTGGGATGTGTTAAGATTGATTTTAATAATTTTAGTAATAAAAGAATCGCCTAAAGTGTTTAAAAATAAAAAAGATTTGCTCATTTTTTATATATTCGGTACAGTCGGCTATAGTATCGATGCCTATTATAATAATGTAAATTTCCTAATTGTATTCCTTTTGTTTTATTCATTTGTATATTTAGAAAAAGACAAAAAATGGATTGCTGGTATTCTCTTTACTCTTGCGTCTTTTAAAATAACTGCGATTTTATTTGTTCCTGTTTTATTGATAGTTAGAAAAATTAAATTTAAGGATCTCATCTACTATTTAATCCCTTTTGCAATTATATGCATTCCATATATGATTTTTCCTGAATACTTCTTTCAAATGTTAACAAATTGGGGTCACAGTGATGCTGAAATTCAGGGAATTTTAATTATTGATTCAATTATTTGGAAAGCTTTACAACCTTCTCATTTAATGTTTATAGCTTTATTATTGATAATCTTTTTAGAAAATATTAAAGCCGAAGAGAGGAAGAACCTTTACCGGATAATTCTAGTTTCAATAATAGCTGTATATTATACTTATCTGACCACAATTGTTTTTATCATTCCTGTCGTTTTAAGTTAGATATATCTCTCTACTTTCTTTTTGAGTTCAATTATTTTCTCTTTTAAATTATCAGGTGGTAGGCTATCTATATCTAAATCTTTAAGATCATTGATCAAATTGAATAGGCCCTCATTCATTTTTCTATCTTTCTTTATAGAAGGTTCAAATAAACTTGTTTGCACATATTTTTTCTTAGCTGAAGCTATACTTTGAGAAGTTTTTGCTTTATTTACTTTAATTTTAGTATCTAATTCCTTCATCTCAATTTTCTTTCGGGCTAACTCTTTTTCTTTTCTTGTTAATTCATCATCTGAAATTTCTAATTTCTCTTTGATCAAGTTTAATTCCGAGTTTAATTTTTCAAGTTCATGTTTTTTGCCATTAATAACTTTATCATGATATTTACCTGAGGAAACTTTATTGCCATTTTCTCTAACTGTGGTTCTGAAAGGATCCTTTTCTTCTATTTGTTCAAGAAGCTCAAATGCCCTTATAATAACATCATCAGGAATCCCTGCTAATTTTGCTACATGAATTCCATAGGATTTATCAGTACTGCCAAGTTTTAATTCTCTAACAAAATTAATACTACCATCATCATTCTCAATTATATCTAAATGATAATTTTTGACTCTTGGTAAGTTTATTTCTGTTAACTGATGATAATGAGTGCTAAAAAGAGTTTTAATGTTTAATTGATTAAGTTTTTCAAGAGTTGCCATTGCGATACTCTGCCCATCACTTGTACTAGTTCCTCTACCCAGTTCATCGATAATTATTAGGCTTTTTGGCGTGGCATAATTTAAAATTTTAGCTGTCTCAGTCATCTCAATCATAAATGTACTTAATTTTCTCGCTAGATCGTCTGAAGCTCCGATACGTGTAAAAATTTGATCGATTATTCCAATCGTGGCAGATTTTGCAGGAACAAAGCACCCCATTTGCGCAATTATACAAATTAAGGCCACTTGTCTGAGATAAGTACTTTTACCCGCCATATTGGGGCCTGTAATAATTAATAATTGATTAGTTTCATTATCTAAGAGACAATCGTTGGGAATGAATTTTTCAGTAATATTCAATTGTTCGACAACGGGATGTCTTCCCTCCTTAATATTAATTTTTGAATCATTATTAACAATTGGTCTGCAATAATCATATTTCTCAGCAATTTCAGCAAAACAAGCTAAAACATCTATTACGGCAATATTTCTAGCAGTTTCAAGGATATTTTCTGTTTCTTTCTCTACCTTACCACGTATCTCATTAAAGATCTCAAATTCTAAATTACCAATTTGTTCTTCAGCATTCACGATTTTTTCTTCTAATGTTTTCAAAATCTCCGTTGTAAATCTTTTTGCATTTTTTAAGGTTGCTCTTTCTACATAATCCTCAGGCACTTTGGAGATTATTTGTAAAGTTCTCAAAGTTATTTCAATATAATACCCAAGAATATTGTTAAAACCCACTTTGAACCCTGAAGTCAAATTCCACCTTTTTCTCTGCTCTTCTTCATATTTTAAGACATATTTTTTTCCATTATTAAGGATATCTCTCAGCTTATCAACTTCCTCATTAAAGCCATCTTTGATAATATTACCTTCTCTAATCGTGGTTGGTGGGTTTTCTTTGATTGTATTTTCAATAAGATCTTTAACTTTATTAAAAGGTTTAATGTTCTCCATGAATTGTGAAATTTCAGGTATATCTGCTTTTATTAAAATTTCCTTAATTTTTGGGATTTTTTCTAATGAGTGCTTAATATTAATTAAATCGCGTGCATTAGTTCGTCCAGAATAATTTAGTTTATTAATAAATCTTTCAAGATCACCTAACATTTTTAATTCTTCCCTTAAATCAGATCTCAGAAAGATATCATCCTTAAATTTCTGAACTATTTTTAGTCTGTCGTTAATTTGGTTAATGTCAGTTAACGGTTGTAAAATGAATTTTCTCAACAACCTTGCTCCCATAGGTGTATGAGTGTGGCTGAATACACTATATAAGGTAAAATCTTTACCTTTTTCCCATAAGGAATGAATTAGCTCTAAATTTCTTTGGGTTATATAATCTAAATGTAAAATATTTTTCTCTTGAATTACATTAATCTTAAATATATTTGGTACAATATCTCTCTGGGTTTCCTTTAAAAAAGCTAAAAGTCCACCCGCAGCCTGAATTGCCAACTTTCGCCCTTCTAATCCAAATCCTTCTAAATTAGAAACTTTGAAATGGCGTGTTAAAAGAGTATATGCTTCATCATAATTAAAAACATATTCTTCATATGTTTTTATAATTGCATCTGTTAAATCAGTTAATATGAGGAAAAATCTTTCATCTTGTTTGAGTTCTTGAGGAATAATTAATTCAGCAGGATCATATTGGGAAAAGATGCTGAGTAATCTCTCTTGAGGATTTTCTTCTTTAGTAGAAAACTCAACAGTCGCAAATTCTCCGGTCGAAATGTCTGTAAACGCAACGGCAAAACCTGTTCTTTCTTTAATCATCGATGCCAGATAATTATTTCTATTTGCGTTTAACATATTAGGTTCGATAATAGTTCCTGGAGATAAGATTCGAGTAACTCCCCTCTTTACAATCCGACCTTTTACTGTTGCTGGATCTTCTAATTGATCAACTATTACTACAGTTTGATTAAGATTTATAAGATTATTAAAATAGTTATGACCTGAATGGTGTGGGATTCCAGCCAATGGAACATCTCCTCTTTTTGTCAATGTGATCCCTAAAAGCTTTGAAATTCTTTCAGCATCATCATAGAAAAACTCGAAGAAATCACCCATTCGATAGGAAATTAGGTAATCTGAAGGAAATCGTTTACGAATAGAGTACCAATGCTTTAACATAGGAGTTAGTTTCTTTTCGTTTATTTCCTTCATAATTAGCTCATTTAAGAGTTAGGCGATATGATTAACACATATAATCAATTATAACAGTAATTTTATATTAACTGTATTTGTTAAAATTTTAATAACAATAACAAATAAGATAATTATGTTTTTTATTATTCCTTAGACTCTTCTAAAATATCGTGAAACAATAATATAAACTTAAATCCAAGGATAAATTCAATTAATATGTTTATATCCTAATAAGAATAGATGGGACTACCTATGGTAACTTGCCATTAGTCATGGATGTAAAACTTCGGGTTGAGGACTCCCCAAATTCTGCTGGAGTCATATTAGATATTATTCGTGTCATGAAACTTGCACTAGATCGAGGAATTTCCGGACGATTAGAAAGTATTAGTTCAATTAGTTTTAAACACCCTCATCTTCAACCTCCATCAGACGTAATTGCAAAACAATGGGGCGCTGAATTTATCGAAGGTAAACGTGAGAGATAAGAATTATATTTTTGAAGTAGTAAAATTTATTTTAGATGCTTTTCTAACCATACGTACATATCTTGATATACTTGAGCCCTTCCTTTTTCATTCCATAACTCATGAAGAAATCCTGCATACTCTTTGTAGGTTTTATCTTTGCTCCTAACTATATTGAAGAATTCCTCTGCTTTTTTCTTATCAACTATTTTATCATTGCCGGCTTGCATTATTAACACTGGACAAATTAAATTAGAGGCATTTTCCACGGCCCATTTTGTATATTTATCAATTTCAGAAGCAGATTTAGCCGAAATAACATCAATTTTATGTTTATCAGCAATATGACTTCTTAATATTTTTAAATCACTTGTTAATTGATTTTGATCAATTTCATTATTTAAAATCTTATTAGGTGATAATTTCGATATGGTGTTTGATATTGATTTGATTACTTTTTTACCTATTGATAATTTCATAAACATTCCTAATAATGGTGAAGAAATCAGTACACCTGGTAATGCAGGGTGATTAATGGCAAAAATCAAGCTGATTAAACCTCCAAAAGAATGGCCCATTAAAAAGATTTTCTTATCTTTTGCAACCTCACGGACAATATCCATAAATAAAACGATATCTTTTTGGATATGGTCCATACTATCAATGTGTCCGGGCATCTCACTAATATTTCTATAATGTCCTCTAAAATCATATGCATAGACAGCATATCCTTTCTCTGTTAAATATTCCGCAGGCAGTTTCAATCTATCAGAATGAGTACCCCACCCATGAAAAGCAATTATGTAAGCTTTGATTTCCTCACTATCAGGTAACCAATATTGATAGAATAATTTTTTTAATTCTCTACCTTCGAAAAAACCCTCTACATTTTTCATTGTTTTTCCACTTCAATTATTAATTAAAGAGAAATTAGATAAATTATAATTAATAATATTATAACTCCCTTATTATTATAGTTTTTAATAATTCTAAGATTTTGTGTTCTTTAAATAATATTACTCATAAAAGAAATTTAAAAAAATTTTATATTATTCGGTAAACTTCATAATAAATAACAATTGTTCAATATTCTTTGGCTTTTCATATGAAAGAAACTGAAAAAATAGAAATCAGTATCCATGGAAGAGGGGGAATGGGAGTAGTTACATGTGCAGAAATAATTGCAGAAGCAGCATATTTAAGTGGTAATTTTGCTGATGTGCATGCATATCCTTCATTTGGAGCAGAAAGAAGAGGTGCTCCTGTTCAAGCATATGCCAAGCTCTCTCGAACAGACACTATTTGGGATAGAGCTCAAATAGAAAACCCTAATCTCTTAATAATATTTGATGAAACTGTATTAAATCAAGAAATAACTTCTTCTCTTAGACAAGGGGGTATATTCATTATTAATTCCGAAAAGGATCCTGAATTTTTTATAGAAAGGTATAAATTAAGCAGTGAGTCAAAAATTGTTATCGCAGATATTAGTAAATTAGCAATAGAGAAAAATCTTACAATTGATGGAAATCCAGTTATCAATACGCCAATCTTAGGATTGCTTTCTAAAGCACTTCCAGATTTAAACTTGGATAATTTAAAAAAAGTTGTTATTAAACGTCTGGGCGAAAAAGTTGGTATGCTGAACTATATATTGATAGAAAAGGGATATAATTTAGCTAAAATACTATAAGCAGAATTAGTAATTTATTTGTTCATTTAATTGGTAATTTTACGATAAAGTTGCTTCCTTTACCTCTCCCTTCTGATTCTGCTCTAATATATCCCCCATGTAAATCAACAATTTCTTTTGATATAAATAAACCAAGTCCTGAACCTTGAATATCAATAAATTCTAATCCTTCTTCATATCTCTCTATTTTCCCAAATCTAGTGAAAATTATGCTCATTTCTTCCTCAGTTAGACCAATTCCAGTATCAGTTACAGAAAATTCAACCCCATCTTCCTTTTCTGATAGATTTATAGTTATTTTTCCATTAGGTGGAGTATTCTTTATAGCATTTAGAAGTAAATTGGTAATTACTTGCTCAGTTCTCAATCTATCTATTTCAATATCGATATTTGAGGGAAGTTCTAATATAAGAATCAAATTTCTTTCTTTTATTAAAAATTTCATTTCTTCTGAACATTCTTTAATTACTGTTGAGAGGTCCGTTAATTCTTTTTCTAACTTAAGTTTATTATATTCTATTCTTGTAATGTCTAACAAATTATCAACTAGAAGATTTAACCTTTCTCCACCTTTTTGAATCATTTGAATTAATTCTAATACATCTTCTCCTAATTTATCTTTAAATACATCTAGTAAAAGCTCAGAACTTGCGAAGACCAACACAAGGGGTGTCTTTAACTCATGAGAAACTCTTGAAATTAAATCCTTTCTTAATTGATCTAATTCTTTTAATTTTTGGATTTCTTCCTTTATTAAGAGATCTGCTTCCTTCCGTTTAGTTATATCATGTAAAATTACTTGGACTAAGGTTTCACTCCCTAATTTTACTAAGGATGCTTGTAAGTTTGCCCAAATTAAACTTCCGTCTTTTTTATACAATTGAATATCTATACGGTGTAACACTTCTCCTTTTATAAATCTATCAAATAAATCAATTAGCATCGGAAAAAAATCCGGGTGAATAAATGTAAGATCTTTAAATTTTTTACCTTGTAAATCACTTCTGTTATATCCCCCTAATACTTCACTAGCAGGACTACTATCAATTATTTCACCTTTTGAATTAATTAAAATTATAGCAAATGGTGAGTCTTCAAATAAATATCTATATTTTTCCTCAGATTCTCTTAATTTCTGCTCCGCTAGGTTCCTCTCAGTTACATCATTTCCAATCCCTAAAACGGCATAGATCTTTTCTTTTTTTTTTAATGGAATAGCATAAGTTTCAACGTATATAAATTTCCCTTCTTTGGTTTTAAGCTTATATTCACTGCGTTCTGATTGTTTTCCAGTTTTATTAATTTCATTTGTAACTTTTATTGCCTTCATTAGATTATCTCTATCTAGTAAATCTATGAAAGAGATATCTGGAATTTCATCTCTTTTAAATCCTAACTTTTTTAATGCGACATCATTAGCATCTAGAAAATTTCCTCTCAAGTCATGAACATAAATTAAATCCAAAGAAAACTCAAATAGATCCTTATACTTTTCTCTTATCTCTTCCCTGTTAAATTTCATTTAAGACTCACATTTTTCATAAATTTGATTTATCACTACTTGGAAAATGGTAACTTTATTATAAATGTACTTCCTTTATTTCTCCCTGCTGATTCCGCCCAAATTTGACCCTTATGTAAGTTAATAATCTCTTTAGAAATAAATAAACCAAGACCAGAACCTTGAATGTCTATAAATTCTAATCCTTCTCCATATCTTTCTATCTTCCCAAACCTAGTAAATATTCTATCCATTTCCTCTCGAGTTAAACCAATACCAGTATCATTGACAAAAAATTCAACCCAATTTCCTTTTCTATATAACTTTATCAAAATTTTTCCATTAGGTGGTGTATTTTTTATAGCATTTGATAAGAGATTTAGAACTACTTGTTCAATTCTTACTTTATCAAGGTTTATAATTAATTCATTAGGAAGTTCAAGTTTTAAATATAATTTCCGCCTTTTTATTAAATACGTCATTTCTTTAGCGCAATCTTGGATTATGTCGCTTAAATTAGTTAAATCTGTTATTAATTCAAATTTATCATACTCAATTCTAGTAATGTCAAGTAGGTTGTCAACTAAATATTTTAATCTTGAACCTCCTTTTTCAATCATCTTAATTAATTCTTTACTCTCCTCATTAATCTCATCTTTAAATAGTTCTAAAAGTAACTCCGAGGCTCCACAAACAGAAACAAGTGGTGTTTTTAATTCATGAGAAACTCTTGAGATTAAATCTTTTCTAATTTGATCTAGCTCTTTTAATTTTTGAATCTCCTCTTGTACTAGAAGATCTGCCCTCTTTCGATCTGTTATGTCATGAAGAATTGCTTGAACTAAGAAATTTTCACCTAATTTGACTAAACTTGTTTGATAATTAATCCAAATTAAATCTCCATTCTTTTTATAAAATTTTGCATCGAATGGAGGTAAATTTTCACCTTTTATTAATTTTTCAAATCGTTTAAGCATCATAGGTAAATAATTTGGATGAATTATTACAAGATTTCTAAACTCCTTGCCTATTAATTCTTCTATATTATATCCTAATAATTTTTCAGTTGCAGGATTACAATAAATGATTTTACCTTTTTGATCGATAAGAGATATTGCAAATGGCACAGATTCAAATAGGTTACGATATCTATTTTCAGATTCCTTTACTTTTTGCTCCAATTCAAATTTTTCAGTAATATCTGATATTAATCCTTGAATCTTAATAGGCTCACCATCAATATTCTTAATTAAATGGGAGTTTAGCTGTAAAATAATATTTTGACCATTCTTTTTTTGTGAGTGTACAATATAATTCTTGATAAATCCATCTTCTTCTAATTTTTTTAAATAATCATCTCGCTCACTCGGATTTTGCCAAAACTGCATCACATTCATTTTTAATAAATCTTCTGTAGGTCTAAACCCTAATAAATAGCCAAATGCATGATTATAATTTAACAAATCACCTTCCCAATTTACCTGATAAAAACCTAAATCTAAATTATTAATCATATTTCGATATTTTTCTTCAGATTCTTTTAGCTTTTGTTCAGATTGCTTCCGAATTGTTATATCACGAACAATTCCTTGAATGAATTTCCTTCCACCTATAGTAAAAAGACTTGAGGATACTTCAACAGGGAAAATCTCTCCGTTTTTCTTTTTAATGTTAATCTCAAACCTTACAAATCCTTTTTTCGAAACCTCTTCAAATGCTTTCTTTGATTCTACAAGTTCACTTATTGGATGTAGTTGGGCAATATTAAGAGATAAGATCTCAGCTTTTGTATATCCAAAATGATTTAATACTTTTTGATTAACATCTCTAATATTACCTTCTAAATCATGCAAAAAAATACCATCATTGGAATGTTGAAAAAGATTACTGTATTTTTCTTGGGATTCTTCCAATTCTTTTGTTCTCAATCTAACTTTTTGCGCGAGTTCAATTCTAAATTTCTCTTCTAAATCTTCTTCTTTCTTCCTCTTAGTAATATCTCGTACTATACCATAAAAACCTATTTTTCTGCCTTTAGAATTATATTTTAAATATACAGAGGTTTCAAAGAATGCTTTTTCTCCATTTTTTCTAATAACAGGAAACTGAAATATATTCTGCTGAATTTCTGTTCTAAACACCTTATTAAAGGTTTTAAAAACTGAATCACGCGATTTCTTATCAGTAACTTTGATATAATTTTCTTTTAACAATTCTTCCTTTGAATATCCAATAAATTTACATAAAGCATTATTAACATGCGTAAAATTTCCTCTCAAATCAACTTCATAATATCCTTCTTTAATGTTTTTGATTATACTTTGATATTTTTCTTCTGAATCTTTTAATGTAAGTTCAGTGAGTTTTTTTTCTGATATGTCTTTTGAAATTAAAAGAACTCTTTTCCCTCTCTTCTTATCCTCTAATAACTTAATCTTCACTTCAAACCAGACTTTCTTACCATCTTTATGGTAGATTTGTATATCAACTATTTTTTCGTCAGTATAATCAATATTTTTAAGGATTTCTTGTATTTTCTTAATATCCTTAATATCGATGAAGTGATTAATGTTCTTGCCAATTAAATCTTCATTTGAACATCCTAATAGTTTTAAATAGATTTTTTCATTTATAAATTCAATTTCTAGGTTCAGATTTATAATACAGATTAAATCATTTACGGTATTGGATAATAATAAATAATTTTCTTTTGAGATTTCCACGTCAATCCCTAAATCCATCCTTTTTTTAATATTTATATAAAAGAAACACAATACTCGAAAGGTTATACAATATTAAGAAACGGTATAACTTTTACTTATTAGACTAATGATATATTAAGTATTTATTTTTAATTTAAAAAAAAGTAATATCAAATTATTCTCATGTTCTACATACCATTCTTGATAAATTCAACGAAAATCTCCAATATTCTTTATTTTTATAAATAATAAGAATTTTAAATTTGCTTACGTGATTTTATACAAGAATCTGATTTTAAATTAATTTTGATGAATAGATGACAGACTCGAAAAAAAAATATCAAAAAATATTAGGCTCAGTTCAGAAACCTGTTATTGGGGAAGCAGGTCAAACAGGAACTTGGAGTTCAAAAAAACCAATAATTGATTTAAAGAAGTGTATACCCGTTAAATCCGGAAAACCTAGTTGTTTTAATTGCTGGCTATATTGTCCAGAAGCTGTAGTCTCTAGAACAATTCCGCCTCAAATAGATTTTAATTACTGCAAAGGATGTGGTATCTGCATGGAAGAATGCCCAGTTAAAGCAATATCAATGGAGGAGGTGAAAAATGAATGACATTTACTGAAAATAAAGAATCAGCAATCAATGACAATATCATGATTTTGACAGGGAACCACGCTGCTGCACACGCGTTTAGACAAGCAAAAGTAGGTGTTGTTTCTGCATATCCAATTACACCTCAAAGCCCAGTAGTTGAAAAAATTGCTGAATTTATAGCCGAAGGTAAACTAAAAGCAAGATTTGTAAAAGTTGAATCTGAACATAGTGCGATGGCCGTTTTATGTGCTGCCTCTGTTACGGGGTCAAGAGTAGGTACAGCAACTTCTGCTCATGGTTTAGAATTAATGTATGAAATGTTACCTTGGGCTTCAGGAAATAGATTACCAATAGTTCTTAATTTAGCGACTAGGAGCCTAGGCGCCCCATGGTCAGTTTGGACAGACCATCAAGATTTTATAACAATTAGAGATGTCGGATGGATTCAATTGTTTTGCGAGAATAATCAAGAAATCTATGATACCAACCTTCAAGCATTTAAGATTGCAGAAGATTCAAGAGTTCTCCTACCTGTAGCCTGTGCTTACGACGGTTATGTGCTTTCACACACTGCAATGCCAGTAAAGTTAGAAATACAAGAGTTAATAGATGAATTCTTACCACAACTCAACCATCATATTAATTTGTCTGATATTTCTACTGTTAAAGGAATTGATCCGGTAACCACACCTCAAGTTGTTAAGCGAGATGAGGGTGTCGTTCCAGGATATTATGAATATAGATATGCATTGCAAAAAGCATTAGAGAATTCAATTAATATCATTAAGGAAGTTCATAATGATTTTGCTAAAAAGTTTGGTAGATCTTATGGAAATGGTATATATAAAGCAATTCGAACGGATGACGCAGATATTATAATATTTGGGATGGGATCAGTAGCATCACAATCAAGAGTTGCTGTAGAAAAACTTAGAGCTGAAGGTCATAAAGTTGGCTTACTGAGTCTGAAATTATTTCGTCCCTATCCTGCAGAGGAACTAAGAGAATTTTTCAAGGATAAAGAAAATATTATAGTATTTGATAGAGATATTGGATATGGATATGAAGGTACTTTATCATATGAATTAAAAGCAGCCCTTTACGGATTGAAAAATCGACCAAATATCAAGGGGTTTATTGTTGGATTAGGTGGAAGAGATATTAAAACAGAACACATAATAACTGGTGTCTACAAAGCTTTGGATGAATTTAAGAAGGGGATCTTTACAAATAAAACAGACTTTTTAGGATTAAGATTAGAAGAATTGGAAGATTATGATGAAGAAACTTATTTTAAAGGAGGTTGAGAGATAATGGTAAATGTAATGGACATTCCCGAGGAAGAATATATTTTTCCTGGCACACGTGCATGTGCGGGTTGTGCTATGGCGTTAATATATAGGATCGCACTAAAAGCTCTCGGTTCTAATACAATCGTAACTGTTCCCGCTTCTTGTTTAACCGTTCTGCATGGAATGCAAGGTTTTTGTACTACAAAGGTTTCTGTTTACCATACTCCATTCGCAACTACAGGCGCATCTGCATCTGGTATTTTAGCATCATTAGAGGATAAAGGCTTAGCAGATGAAATTACTGTCCTTGCTTTTGCAGGAGACGGCGGAACAGTTGATATTGGAATACAGGCTCTAAGTGGTGCCGTAGAAAGAGGCACAAACTTTATTTATGCCTGCTATGATAATGAAGCTTATATGAACACAGGTGTCCAAAGAAGTGGATCAACGCCACTAGGTGTCCAAACAACAACAACACCAGAAGGGAAATTAGTTCATAAAAAAAATATGCCCAAAATTTTAGAAGCTCACGGGATTCCATATGTCGCTACTGCCAATGCTGCATACCCACTTGATTTATATGAAAAATTTAAACGAGCAAAGGATATAAAGGGCCCAAAATATATTCATATATTATCACCTTGTCCTCCTGGTTGGGGATATAACCCAAAAGATACAATGATAATTGGTAGGCTAGCAAATGAAACAGGATTTTGGCCTCTTTATGAGGTTCTTGATGGAAAGTTTGAGCTGTCAAATTCAAGTAAAAGATATTTAGACTCCTCGAAAAGAAAACCAATAACAGATTATTTGAAAGCTCAAAAAAGATTTAAATCAATCGATGAAAAGATAGCAAAAACTTATGAAAAATATATTGATAATACTTGGAAAGAAATAAAGAGTAGGCTTGAAAGTCGCTAACTCTTTAAACCTAATGGAAAATTTATTTTTTAGCTGAAGTAATTTGGAAGCCGCAAATCTTCTCAAGAATTTGGAAAAAGAGGATTTTAGAATCCTCATGGCAATTGAGATTGGAATGAAGAGATCTGAATATGTTACAATTAATAATATAAAATTTTATTCAAGGTATAAGATGGAAGAAACACTATTTCGCTTGAATAGAGTTCATAAACTTGATTTAATAATAAGAAATGCTTCAAAATATGGAATTGCCTATAATCTTAATTCAAAAGCATATGATTTGCTTGCTCTACACACACTAGTCAAAAAAAATGTGATTAGCCAACTCGGACCTTTAATTGGAAAAGGAAAAGAATCTGATGTATATAGTTGTATGGATGATAATGGAAAAATCTATGCTTTAAAATTTTATCGTATGGGTCGTACGAGTTTTAGAAACATTAAAATGTACAGAGACATCATAGGTGATAGAGGGCACCTTTCATGGCTTTATGTAAATCGGCTTGCTGCTAAAAAGGAATTTGAGGCATTGACAAAAATCTTTAAATTAAAATTAAATACTCCTAAGCCAATTGCATATAATCGACATGTCATTGTTATGTCATATTTGAGGGGTAAGGAATTAGTTTATTACAAGCAAATTAAAAACCCATTAAAAATTTTTAGACGTATTATTAAGCAAATTAAAATCATTTATCAAAAGGTGCATATGATTCACGGAGATTTAGGTGAATTTAACATTGTCTTGAGTGAGAGAGGAAATATTTTGATTATTGATTGGCTACAATGGGTTCCAAGTGATCATCCTAATGCCAATTCACTTTTAGAAAGAGATATCATTAATATCTGCCATTTTTTTCAAAAAAAATTCAATATTGAGAGTAATGTGAATGAAATCATAACCAGTTTTTATAATTTATGATATAGATAAAATTAAAATTATTCTTTTGAAATTATACCTTGTATTATAATATCTTCTAAGGATTCCTCGTTAATTATCTCAAGATCCTTGACATTCGGCTTTAAAAAATCAATTAAAGCGCCTAACTCTAATTTCTTCTTTAAGATTGAGAATTTCAAATCACTGCTTATTAAGGCTACTCTAAACAATTCTTGAAATCCTTCATAAGTTCCTGGTAGATTTTGAAAGGATGTAAATGAAAAAATTAGATTAAAAATATTATCTCGAAAAGGTAAGTTTTCTATGTCTGATAACATTAAAGAAATATTAGCTTTATCTTTTAACCTAAATAGTTTTGATTTAAATTCTAACAGCATATTCCATGATATATCTATTGCTACAAAATTACATTTTAAATTCCCGTTATAACTCTCGCTGTTTAATATAAATTCAATTAAAAGCCCTGTACCACAGCCAACATCTAAAACTTTTTTCTCTTTTAATTGATAAATATTCAGTACTTTATTGTATTTTTTTTCTTGGATTTCCTTGTATCTTTTGTCATAAAAATATGCTGATAAGTTATAATTTTCAATAATCTTTTTCTTCTTATTTGAGGATCTAAAATGTCTTTTCAATAATAAAACCAAAGAACTTTAATCTTTCTATTTTTAATATCGATAAAAAGGTTTTAATTGAAAAAAATCTATCTTTAAATTATCTTTTCAATAAATATAATTAAAATTTTTGTTAAAAAAAAGGTTTTATAATGTCTTATAGGAATAACAGTCAGCAGAGGTCAAAAAATCCTCTCTCCATATTACAAGCTGCGCAAAACAGCATTATTTTGCTTAGATTAAAAGATGGTACAGAATATAAAGGATTATTAAAGGAGATCGACGCTTACATGAATTTAATCTTAGAAAATGCTACAGAATTATTAGAAGGGACACCCGTGGCGAAATATAACGAGATATTTATTCGTGGTAATAATCTTCTCTTCATAAAACCAGATGCCTCTCAGATTACATAATTTAGAAATAAAGGTCCTCATATCCTTTACGATCAAATTCGTAACATACCTGACAATACCATCGGTTTAAAATAGGATTATAATTCTAATAGTTTTGGAATTATTTCATCATTTTTAATTATTGCATAAGATGCAGGATTTGGAGCATTTATACCCCGATAATTGGCACTTGAGAATATTGATAATAAATGGTTATGAAAAAACCACCTATATCCTTCTGGGAAGCATTCGTGAGATCTAATAAGTAATTTAAGATTGTTTTCCTTCATAAAATTATCAAAAACATCTTCACCAAAAAATTTAATACCAGAACCTCTAAAACTTTCTGTAAATCCTTTTAATCCTACTTTAGGATCATTCCACATAATCTGAAATAAACCAGGGGAGATTGATTTTAATATTGATTCTCTCTTTTTTGTCTTAATACCTCTTAGTTTCTTGAGAACATAACTATCTTGGGGAATTCCACCATGTAGACATAAAATAGCATCATTAATAGTCGCACAAATAGGAAGTACATTATATAATTTTAATATCTCGCTAAAATTGTCAGAATTATTAAATTTATAAACGAAATCTTGAAAAAACCCATAGTATTGATTCATTTCTAAAGTTTCATGATTTCCTTTTAATAGATAATATGTTTGAGAATCAAGAATCTTTAAGGCTAATATAATCAATAAACATTCTAACTGCTTTGGACCACGATCAACGATATCTCCTAAAAAGATAACTACTTCTGGATTATTTTTATTTATAACTTCAATTAATTTCAATAAAGTGTCTAAATTTCCATGAATATCCCCAATTACATAAATCTCCTTATCTTTATCTTTTAAATTAAACTCTAAAAGTAAATTTTCTTTTTCAAAGAAATCTTTAGCATTTTGAAGAATCTTTAAAATATCGTCAAATCTTAAATCAGATAATAAAAATGGATTATTAATCAATTCTTTCAAAAAAGCATGTTCAATCAAAATTTTCCTCTATTAAGAGCTTAATAAGAAAATTTTCTCTATTAATTATCTTCTTATTTTTAATATTATTTCTATAATTTTTATTAATAAGGAAATCTAAATTAAAAACAGAATTAACAGAAAATTCTAAAAATTGTTAACTATCAATGGATAAGTTGCCATCTCAAGATTTTTTAACGTATCTAAATAAGGTTATTAGAGACTTTGAGGATGAAAAAGTTAATGGAAAAACTAATGATTGGAATTTAGGAGTAATATATACTCCAAAGTTTATTGTTGATTATATTGTTTCAAATGTCTTCAAATTATATTTTGAAGAGTTTTTCAATTTTCCACAAACCTCTAATACAAAATCCATTTTTGAAATTTTACAACAATTTTTATCTAAAAACCATTATCTAAAAACTAAATTCATCAAAAAACTCAACAATATTAAAATATTGGATCCTGCTTGTGGATCTGGAAGATTTATGATTTCTTCGGCTGAAAAACTTTATCGTTTTTATAAAACTCTAAATTCTGGATTAGATGATTACGAGGTAAAACAAGCCATATTACAAGAAAATCTATATGGGGTTGAAATTGAGAAATCTGCTTATATTATCACAAAATTACAATTAATATCTTGGCTTCTTTCTGGTAATGAAACTCAACATAATCTTCCTAATTTTAATACAAAAAATTTAAACCTAGAAGAGATTGACCAAATAATTGATGAGATTGACATTAAACTCAATCTATTCAACTTAGACTTTCTTTTAGAGTTTGAATTTGGAGAGTTTGATATAATAATAGGAAATCCTCCTTATGTTGAAAATAAGAAAATAGATTCTAAATATAAAAATAAATTGTATGAAAATTTCAAGTCAGCATACAAATTATTTGATCTCTCTGTTATATTTATCGAAAAATCGATTGAATTGATGAAAGAGAATGGCTATCTCTCCTTTATTTTACCTAATAAATTTTTATCGGCTGATTACGGAATTAAAATCCGAGAACTATTAATAGAGAACATTGAACTTAAAGAAATTGTTAATATTTCTTCTTTATCTGTTTTTCAAAAAGCATCAACGTATCCAATAATTATGTATTTTAAAAAGGGTAAATCTAGTGATAAGAATGAGATTATTATAAGAAAATTTGATGAACTTGATGATTTTCTGACCCGTAATGATTCAAATTTAATGAAATTGCCTCAGAAATTAATCAGTGGTCTTCCTTCTAATGTTATCCCTATTTCAGGTAATATTGATTTAATTGAATTTTTGTATAGTAAATTTAAATCATTCAAGGATACCTTTAAGGATTTAAAAATCATATATCGTCCCTTTGGATTTTTGAAATACAGCAAAAATTTTGATAATATCAGTGAAGAACCCCGTTCTGATAAGGATCTCTTGTTGATCGGGACGGGAAATGTAGGAAAGTATCATATTAAATTTAATAAAAGAATAAAAATCGCCAAAAGAGATCTTGAAATTTCATATTTTAATTATAATCCTACTTTTAAACCTATTTGGCAAGACCTCAACCAAGAAAAGATTATTTTTAGAGAAATTGCTAAAGAATTAACATGTGTCTATGATCCCGGAATCTTTACTAATATAACTGGTTTATATTTCGTAAGAATCCCTTCGATAAATACTGAGAAACTATATTGTCTCTTAACAATATTAAACTCAAAATTATTGGATACAGTGTTTAAAACATTATTTAGTTCTCTTCACATGGCTGGAGGTTATTTACGATTTAACGGTAGTTTCATTAAAAGATTACCGTTACCAAGAAAATTTCCGGCGTTTCTATCACAATTGGGAAAAATTCTACAACTTCTTTCACAATTTAAATATGATTTTGATTCAAAAGAGCCTGAAATTGTAAGAAATCCTGTTATCGAGAGATTTAATAACAAATACTATAATGAAATACAGTGTTATCTTAAATTTTTTACAAGATTGAGCAATTCTTTGGTGAGTTTATTGTTTTTAGATGATTTTTATTTAGAGTCTAATTTAGATTATTATCTATTAAGAGAATTATTCGATTTAAAAATAGAACCACAAAAAGTTCCATACAAATTTTTAATTCCCCGATTCGATATTAATAATTATAAAATCTTTTCATTAAATGAATTAGATTCTGTTTTAGCTAAAATAAAAAAACTTTATAGCCGATTACATAATAATGCAGGTTTAATAAATCAAATAGATGACCTAATGAAAAATTAATTTTAGTTAAAAGGCAATTTTAAAATAGTCTTTCTTTAGGTACAATCGAATAAAAATTAAATTTTAACAAATATTATATATTTAAAATATTAATTAGTAAAAATTTATTAAAATTGGGAGTAAGAATTATGGCTAAAAAAAAGAGCGCTCCAAGTGAAGAAAAAGATCTTGGACTTCCAAGTGGAAAAATAGATGAAGATGGAGACGAAATAATAGATCTATCTGATTGGGAAGATAATTTAGAAGAAGATATTATTTATGAAATCCCAGATGATGATGAAATGATCGCGGAGGAGTCTGAGGAAGAAGAACTTGGGATGGAAGTTGATGATGTTGTCAAAATGTTACGAGATGTAAAATGTAAACCTTGCCCAGGTTTGAAGAGCAAACCAGATTGTAAAATTGCTCATGATTATGGGTGTCCAAAACCAAAGAAGCCATAAAAATATTATTTTTTATTTTTTTATTATTTAAATGATTATATCATTCTTGATTAGTGGAATATTTTGCTTTCAAATACACATAAACGCATTATATTAATCATTATT
>JAHLWJ010000336.1 GCA_019057975.1 Promethearchaeota archaeon
TAAGTGTATAAATTATAAAGAAGTTAGAGATTTAGCTGAAAAATTAAAAAACGATGTATATAAAAAAGTAGGCATTACAATCTCGATTGGATGTGCTTCGACTAAATCTATAGCAAAAATCGCTTCTGATTGTAATAAACCTAATGGAATTACGGTCGTAAAACCAGAATATATTAAAAAATTCCTGAGTCCTATGGATATTACTAAAATCCCGGGAATTGGTAAGAAATCAAAAATATGTTATAACAAAAAAGGGATTAAAACTATAGGTGATATAATTAATCTTACACTTCCTAGAATGGTTCAGTTGTTTGGAAAAAACGGCCAATCCGTTTGGGAAATAGCGAACGGGTTAGATAGACACCAAATACAATCTAATTCAGATATGCGGAAATCTATTAGTAAAGAAAGAACTTTTTATGAGGACACAGATGATTTTAATTCGATTATAACAAAGCTAGAAGAAATAAATAATAAAATCCATGGTAAACTCGAAAAAGATGGTACATTATATAAGACTATCACCTTAAAAATAAGATTCGAAGGATATATAACATACACACGTGCAAAATCACTTTTATATCCAATTCAAAATGAAAAAAAAGCGATGAATGTAATTTTAGAATTATATCAAGAGTTTTTAAATTATGAGAAGAAAGTAAGGCTAGTTGGAATTAGATTCTCTAATTTAACTAATGATAAAAATCAGTTACCAATTGTTCAATTTATGTGACTCAATATTGCAATTTCCTGCGTTGAATCGCCTTCCCATATCTCTAGAAATTCTTTTAAACTCGTTGCTCGAATGTTTCCAATTTTGGAAGTGTATAATTTAATTCGGTCAGAGATTTTCTCTTGAATTAAATTATTAGATAGGAAATAATCTAAGTGTTTCTCGACGATTGAGCGACTAAATTTAGTAATCTTTATAATTTGAGAAATTGAAAATTCTTGATTTGGAGCTAACGCTCTTAAAATTTTAATTCTTGCGCGTGACTCCAATAACTCTTCGAGTTAATAATCTAAAATACTTGGTTGACCCGGAATTACCCCAGTCTGTCTTATAAATTCCTTTAATATAAAAGCACATCTTTGATCAAAAGGTATTTTGTATGGTACGACTATTAGATAATAACCGTCTTTATTTAAATCCTTAAACAGTTCTACTTTAGCACGGTCTCGCTCTATTTGAGCATCGAACATTTCTTTATATTCCTCAATGGGTTTATAAATACCTCTTACTATATCTTTGCTCTGAACAAGATCTAGGAAAGCACTAAAAGAATAATGTTGAATTCCCTGATGTTCGATAGCAATCTTAAATTCTTTCCCATGAAAATTAATCATGCCGAAACAGTCAACATGAACTCTAGGGTCACTTATAGCTCGATATTTTTCCATCAATAGAATGCGGTTGGGGAAGAATTTAGGCAATTGCCAATTTGAGTAAAACGATTGAGTAATATAATCTTGAAATACTTCTTCTGCTTTTTCTAATGTTCTTTGCTGATCAATACTAGAAACACATTTAGGACAATAGTGGTTAACTTTCGATTGTTGAATATTTCTGTAAGATGTTTCAAAAACATGATCGCAATCCAAGCACTTCCATTTAAGAATTATGGCGATGTTTGTTCTGGATTTGTAATCTTCAGAGTCTTGATGCTGAGACTGGTATTCCTCCAATAAGTCATTAAACTCGTCTTCAGTTAATTGTTGGGAGTCGTCAAAAAACGATATTAATTGCAAATTATGCTCACTGGCAACCTTTAAAAAACCTTGAAAACCTAAGGCTGTTCTTCCTTTAGGAAGATTAATCAGCAACATACATTCAAGGCAACCTGATATCATATCGATTCTCACAGTAGATTTATGGCTCTCAGCTGCGCATTGAACGTCTACATAAAATTTGCTTGCAGGTGTTCCTTCTCTGTTTTTCATCATCTCAAACCACTGTGTTGAAGTGATTGTTAATAGTAACCCCTTAGAAATGCATTGTTGCTTAATCTTTTGATACGAAGTACGGACAGATCCGAAAATCATATCATAGATTAATTTAGCATTTTCTGGATCTTTAATAGTCTGTTCAAGTATAATCATTGCATATTTCGTTCCAGTCATCTTTCCACCCCATCCAGCCTTCATGGAAGCCTCTTGTATTGAGAGAAGCCTTTTTCCTGTCTTTGAGTAATGCTGCAATTGATTGGAAATGATGACTTTTAATTTTTCTATTTTTTCTTGAGTTCCTGTAAAGTATGCTAATTTATTTGACACACAAACTCGCGGTTTTTGAATTATATCCTTTTTAACATTTATAAAGACCTCTGTTTCCACACTATTTGAATTTTTTCGCATACACGACATATCAAACTTGTTTCCATTTTCAGGAATTTTCATACCAAGACCTACAGAAATATCCGTGTAATCCCGATTTTTATAGTTAAGAAATTTAGTTGATTTATTTATTGTGTTTTCTTTTTGATTTAGATAAGAATTTTGTTCAAAAAGACGATTTTCAAATTCAGATGATGGATGATTCGTTGTTAAATAAATTTTTGAATGTCTCGGGCAAGAGGTGCTTTTGTTAGAAGGATTAGTCGATTTAATTGAATTAAGATTAACATTATCTTTTTTAATTTGCTCTAAATCCAATTTTTGTTTTTTATTATCGCAATATAATTTTTTTTCTCTTTTCTCTTCCCGTTTTTCCCCTTCAAACATAATAATCTATTTGGTTTATTAATTCTTTAAATTATTTTATAATTATTCTATGAATATGTATATATAAATATTCATTTTCAGAGTGCAAAATATAAATTTAGATAAGAACTAATATATAAATCTTTGTTTTTTTAAGGTTTTAAGAAATATTTTTATTGATTATTTAGCTTAATATTAATTTTTCCTATAATGATGAATTTATATTTAAATCTTTCATTAGTGAAAATCTTTACACTAAAAGTAAATATGCTATTAGAGAAATAATGCAAAACGCCATTGATGCATGTCGGCTGAGAAAAATGATCGATGGAGATATATATAATCCTGAAATAAGGGTAGAAATCGATGAAAAATATATTAAATTTATAGATAATGGTATTGGCATGGATGAATTTGATATAATTAACTTTTTTAGTAAAATTGGAGAATCATATTTTAATAATAATAAAATTGTACCCGAATTTGAATCTATAGGAAAATTTGGGATTGGAATTTTATCTTACTTTCTTATTTGTGATTGGTTTGAGGTTGAAACCAAAAAAGCAGGTAAAGATCCATTGAAATTTAGAGTTGATAAAAGTATTAACTTAAACTTTCTATTCTATGATGAAGTTTCTAATACAGAACATGGTACTACCGTCAAAATTCCAATTAATTTTTCCTTACCTGAAATATTTAATGTTTTTGATTTACATAAGAATATTGAAGATTTTTTCGTCAATCTTGAAATTCCAGTTCGATTAAAAGCCTTTAGTCATGGAACAAAATATGATAGCATTCTTAAATTTCATCCAAATTTTCAAAATCAAGATCTTAACAAGATTAGCCGAAGAGTTCCTTTCCCAATAGATAAAACTCCTAAAGAAATCAATATTAAAGAAATCTCTTTTGATGGTGAAAATTTAGAGTGTCAGCTTTATACATTTTATTCTAGAGATAGCGAAGGTAATTTTAAGGATCTATCAAAATATAATGATGGTATAAGTATTCAATTATTTAGCAAGGGATTAAGAATTCAAAAAATAAAAAGTAAAAACCTTTACACTCTTGGTGGATTTCTAAATTTTAAGAAAAATTACAATATAAATCTTAACAAAAGTCAGATCACACCATTTAATAAGATTAATGAGAGCCTCCAAAATTGGGAAATTCAATTATTGAAAAAATTTTGGGAGGAAACTTCTACCTTGACAATTGAAGAAAAACAAGAATATTCAATTGATTTTTATAAAAACATATTTCGAGGAAGAAGTTTTTATTCCGATTCAAGGGCAGAGGAATATTATCAATTTTTCAAAGAAACTTTATATCCATTTACTTTTACAAACAATCGATTTGAAATTGTACAGCTAGAAACTTTTTTAAATAATAATAGTCGGTTCTTATTAACACCTATTATGGGATTAATAGATCCATCTAAATTAGAAGATAGAATTGAATTAGGAGAATTATCCAAGGAATATAGAGTTAAATTATTAATTCCTTCCTTTGAAACTCTCTTACTTTTTCTTGAATGGATTTATAACAGTAAACTTTTAATTAAAGTTATAGGAGGTCCTTTTCAACCTTATTTGTTTGTTGATACAGACCAAAGAATAAGAACCCATTCCAAGTTATTTAACACATATTTATTATTAGATTTTGAAAATAATGTTAAACCAGTTTTTACCAGTATTTATGGAGCTAACTCCTTATTTAAATGTTTGTTAAATAAAAATAATCCATTTATAAATTTTATTTGTCAAAATGAAAATTTGATAAATGAGTCTCTTAAAATTCTCATAAAAGAATTTTTTTCAAAAATAAAAAATACTGGTTATCCCATAGCTATATTCACTGATTTGGAAAGAGAGTACACAGAAATAATATCCCGTGTAAATTCTAATTATAATAAAAATTTTAATCCTTCATTTTTGCCATAAATTTTTATCTAATATGTCTAATTAAAAATTCTCTTATTCTTTTTATTAGGACATCTCTGCATTCAGGATTCAACCATTCTTCAGCTTTGAACAGATTCTCTTCTTCTGCTGTTTTATGAAGCCATAAATGAGAAAGTACGACTTTTGTATTCCTCTTAACCTTTAAAATTAACCCTTTTTTTAAAAGATAATTATATGGTGGAAAAAGGAGATAAATAAAAAATTTTATTTGAGAAAAAATGGAGTGAATTAATACACATAATAGAAAAAACAACTCCAGCTCTTAACACCCTACTATTATGATCATTCGGTTTCCATTCATTGATATATACCACTTCTGAAACAGGTTTTTTTGAATAAATTCCCTGCATGTTGCTAATGGCTTTGATAATAGAGAAGTGAAAGAATTTCACGGTGATAGAAAATCTATTAGCAAGGAACGAACTTTTTATGAGGATACG
>JAHLWJ010000337.1 GCA_019057975.1 Promethearchaeota archaeon
AGGTATTGTATATACTGAATAACCTATTCCACTTTTTATCTTTACAATCCCTCTACCTTTTACTTCTATAATTTCCCAAACTGGTTCACCATTTTTAATGATTATTTCCCCATTTTGATCTCTTTTCATACATACATTTTTATAATAACCACATCTTGAACAAAAAATAAAAACACTCCCTATATTATACTCAAAATCCTCTAAGCATTCTTGGCTCTGGCACATAGGACATTCAATTAGAGATTGAGTGCTTCCCATTTAATTATATCTCTTTAATAATTTATTTCTTAGAACGAAGTTATTGTAAAGTTATAAATATTTAAACAACGAAAATAAAGCTGATTTTTTTTGTTTGTTTTGTATTATTCATAATTGGCATATTAATGGTATTTTTCGTGTAACTAAATTAAAATTCGAAATCATGAACTCCAATTTATGACGGAATTATTTGAAAAAGATGGAATTCAATATATTAAAAATCTAATTAGAGAATCTTATTATGAGAAACGAATTGCTTTTGAAAATTTTCTCGAAAATCAAAAACAAATCACGCTTAAGAAATTTATTAAAGATATTTTTAATGAGCAATGTTTTGCAGGTTCAAATATTCCCAAAGCAGATTTTATTTTTCAATTGTTAAATGACGAGATAAAAATCAATTATTGGATTTTTTTAAGAAATATATTTAGAAACTTAGGATATTTAACCGATCGAAGACATACCGAAGAATACGCTTTCGACATAGCGTTAGGATGGTTATCGGAAGAATTAATTATTGCAGAAATTAAAAATCATGCTAAATTAACAATGCCTAAAAATTACAAATTCGAAGCAGGTTTCATGGGTATTGATGCAGAGCGAGAATACCAAAAATTAAACATTAGAGCAAAAGCAGATTTTTATGTGGTTAAAGATCAGAGGGAAAAAGAAGAGTTATACGAAGTCTATAGTCAAAATATGGGAAAGAACGCAATATATCGGGAGAAAGAAACAAAAGAATTTCAAAAATGGATTGAAAAGAATATTTATATCAAGATTGATCTTTTTGTAGATTATAAAGGAACATGGCAAAAAAACCGTTATTTCGATTTGAAAAAGGGTAAAATATCTCATTTCAATAACGGTGACTTGGATTGGGTTTTAGCTTTTGATGTATTATACCAAAATCTTTTTCTCATTTCAAAAAATGAAGCTACGGGATATAATTTGACGCCTAATCCAGCAATGGGGAATGTTTTAACTGCAAATATTCCATTAACTAATCCAAAAAAATTAAACGAAATTTTTGATCTTTTATAAAATAACGAGGGTGAAAATTCATTCAATTTCAAAACGATAAGTATAAGAAAAAAGTGGCAATGGTTAGGAATTTTATTCAAGAAAACTGTGAAATGACTTTAGAAGAATTAATTAAAAACAATAGCTGGAATATAGAACTTGATCTATGTATTAATCTATTAAATAATACTCTAAGAGAAGAAGATAAAGATTATTTAAAAAGCAATTTAGGTAATCTTAGTCACTTAATGGATTTAAGAAATCCTAATACATACGCCTTAGAATTAATTTTAGGATGGGTTATAGAAGATGCAATTTTATGGATATTTACTAAAGATTTAAATCTAAATTGCACCTTAGGTAGTGCTGACAGAAAAAGAGAATTTCTTTATAATCCTAAAGCTTCATCTGATCTGCGAATAATTATTAACTCTCACGAGTTATTTCTAGAAATTATCAGCGACTATACAGGATATTGGAATAAAACAAATAAAATAGACCTTAGAGACAATAAATATAATAATTTAAAAAATGAAGATGGAATAATATTCGGGATTGATCTTTTAAATAGAAAGTTTTTAATTTTCAAAGTAAATTTAATTGATGAAACAAAAGTAAGATATACCAAAGAATATAGACCATTTGGGAATAAAGCGGCTTATTCCATTCCAATCAATAAAAGCTTTTTTTATTATAAGAAAGATCTCAGAAAATATTTTAAAGATTTTTTATAGAAATTTCTTTTAATTTTATTTAACATTAATTTTTTACTACAATAATTTACTCTACTTGATTTTTCTTTTCAATTATTCAATTTTTTCCATAGCAATATAGGGATATATTTGGTATATTTGTGGTAACTATGCTTATATTAATCCGAATTTATGATTAATTATATTTTATTATACTTATTTGATGAATTCTATTGTTTAATAATGATTATCTTAACGATTTAAGAAATAATTTAATAGATTCTTTAAAGATTTTAATTGAACACTTTCAAGATGAAAATACTGATGCTTATGAGTTTTATCCTGAAAAAATTGACCCTTTAAATCAATCAATACTAGAACTAAGAAATAATTTCAATATTGAAACATTAAATAATATCTCTAATCAATTGGGATTTCGAAGATTGTTTCCTTTACTTGAAATGGCTGAAAAGTCTAGAGAATTAGAAAATACAATAATTATAAAGGTAAATACCATAATCGATTCTTATGAAGTTTGGAGAATTAATCAAGATGAATTAATAACAATTTCAGAAAGATATAAAGCGATATTAAGAAAATATTCTTTAGAGGGAATATTTAGAAAAGGAATTGAGTTGTCTGATGATATAGCGTTATCATCAATAGCACATAATAAAGGAGGACGAACAATTTATAAATATATATATGATGTTACAATTGGATGGTTACATGAAGATGTAATTCGAATTTGGTTTGAGGGGATTATAAATGAAATTAATAATATTAGAAATTTATCTATACAACAGACTGCTCATGATTCTGATAGAGTTTTTAAATTTAAAAGAAAAAATCAGAATATTACTGGAGAACCTGATTTCATTATAAGTTTAGAAAAAGATGAAATAAATATTAGTTTCCATCTTGAAGTTCAACATGTATCAGACCGAAGCAGGAAAAAAAGAAAGAATCTTATTCAAGTCCCATCTCATAGAATTTCACAATCTCAAAATTATGGTAGAAATTATTTAATCGTTATACCATATCTAAATAATAGAGGAATGATGGAATCTGTTTGTTTAAAACAAGGTCCTTTGGAAGGAAATGAAGAAAACCAGAATTATATCGAAGGCGAATTTATCAATCCTAATGAGTGTACTGAATTTATTTTAGAATTTATTGATAGCTTAGTTTAATATTAATTTCTTAACATAATTTAAGAAAATTAAGAATTTAGTTAATTTTAAAATTATTTATTTAAATTTTGATTGATTTCTTCGGCATAAATTTTGGCATCATCATGGATAGTATAAATCTTTCCTCTTTTAATTGAATCTGAAGTCAGACATTTGATTAGAGTTAACTCTTCCAATTCCTTTAAAGTCCTACTCACATGAGAAATCGCAATTTTAGTATTTACAGATATCTGTTTGGGACTTAAGGACTTTTTAGATAAGAGTAAAAAAATATCTAAGCGATATTTACTCGATATTATTCTTGAATAGAGGTCCCAATCAATTTTTTTGCTCATCTATTAGGGTTAGGTTACAAGAATATAAGAAATTGCTTACCAAAAATTTACCATCTTCATGCCAAATATAAATTACGAAAGGGCTTTTTTTATTGCCTTAGCAACAGAATTAGCCAATAAAGGAGGTACTGCATTTCCAACTTGCTTGTATTTATCTCCCATATTTCCAAAAAATCTATAGTCGTCAGGGAAAGATTGAAGTCGAGCGGCTTCTCTCACTGAAAGGGCTCTATTTTGGGTTGGATGAATAAACCTTCCTGGCGCACTCACGCATCCACAATTGCCCGTTATCGTGTCTGCTGGTTTTTTTAGGTGTAGTCTTCCATAAATGTTAGGATACCCCCCTTTTAATTGGTATTTTGGAGGTAAAGAAGCGTGATTTTTTCCTTGTTTTATATGAGAAATCCTTTCAATAACTAATTGGGTGTGATTCGGAGCAATATGCTCGTAGAGTTTGTCAGAATTTTTCCTAAGATACTTTTCATATTCCGTTTTGGGGGGATTCTTGTATTCTTTATATGATATTTCGCCATTATTCTCTCTAAAGGGTTCTATATTAAGAATATCTGAAATGGCATCCATAACTGTTAAATATTGAGAGAGGGAATCGATGTCAAATATTGTTCTTTGGCCTGTGTTTTCTCTATTAGTTTTTAGAATTTTCAACGATTTTAATTTCCCATCTTTAGTTCCTATAAAAAAAACCCGTTTTCTTAGTTGTGGAACGCCATAATCTGCGGCAATTAAAGTTTTCATTTGACAAGTGTAACCAATATCTTTATACATTTTTTTTACTTTTTCACCAATTTGACCTTTAGCCATCGTTAAAATTCCAGAAACATTTTCCATCACATAAAAAGTAGGTTTGAAGTATTCAACCCATTTTATAAAGAAATATATCAACATATTGCGCGGATCATCTAGCTTTCGATTACCTACTGAAGAAAATCCTTGACATGGTGGACCTCCAATTATTCCCTCAATTTCTTTGTTTTTTATATACTCGTTAGAAATTTCTTCGCAATCTAATTTCGTAATGTCTTCGTTAAGGCATATGCATTCGGGGTTGTTGTATTCATAAGATTCGATAAAACTCTTCTCATATTCTATAGCTATATCTATTTTAAAGCCAGCCATTTTAAACCCACATGATAATCCTCCTGCTCCGCTAAATAAATCTACAAGAATTCTTTATTCACCATCTAAGTTTTTATATAATAAATATTTGGTAACTAAATTTAAAATCTTTGGTATGTTTCTGGTAATTAAACTTTTATTTATTTAATATTTATTGATCCATCGTTTTTATATAAGTAAGAAGACTTCTAATATTTTCTGGTAATTAAAGTAATAAATAGTTTATTTTATATTTTAATATTAAACTACTCCTTCGAAGAAATTTTATCAATTATTAGATTGTATCTTAATATTGATCTTTTCCTATTTTAATATTCCTTTATAAAAAGATTTAAGAAAATTATATGATTTATATAGATTCTATAAAATTTTCTCTTTTAATGCTAACAAACATATCACCCGACTATATCAATTCCGTTTATTGCCCATTTAAGTTGTTATTTCATTTCTACAGAAT
>JAHLWJ010000338.1 GCA_019057975.1 Promethearchaeota archaeon
AAAAGTAATGCGTGAATATGGAAATTTTATTTGTTATTCAAAAAAAATGTTAGAATTATACCTGTCAAAAGAATTTGTACCGCATTGCATATTTAAAACCGGTCAAATAAAAAGTTTCTATCCTGATGGAAAATATAAGTTTTGTGTCATGGGAAATTCACCACTATTATGTGACAATTGCGGTTGTATAGTACCGATTGCTGCTTATGCCTTATTTACGAAATTTGATTCTGGTACAGTTGAAAAAACGAGAAAATTGTTTAATCTTCCATAATAAATAAGCTACGAAAAACTAGTAATTTATTAATATTTGCCGTAATGCCTAGATGCTTCAATGAAATATTCCACATTTTCGAAAAGTATAGCTCTCATCTAAAATAACATACTAATCCTCCAAATTTGTCTACGATAGCACCCGCCTCGGATTCTTGACTGACGATTTTAGTTTTAATCTCAAGATTTTTTGCGATTTGTAAAATTCGATGTGTTTTATTTCTATTTTTTGGATTTTTTAGATATTCTTCAGTTAGAATAATATAATTTGGCTTAGGTAAATTAGGATTTTGTTTAAAAAGTCTTAGTTCATGATCGATTTCTCTCCATGTATAAAGAATCTTTGAGAACTTTTCATTTTTATTAATTATCTCTGTCAGTTCTTCTAATATCAACAAACCCTCTTGATTTGAAGTTTCATCAACGATGTCTTTAAAATATTCTTGTGTTTTTAGGTAATACACATCCTTTTGAGTCTTCGCCTGATTACCTATGATCTTAGAAAAAACAACCTGTTTATCTCCTTTTTTTAATAACCATGAATGATGTTTATTAACGTGATTAAGAAACTCATCTGAATATTCTTCTTTCGGTGGGGAGAGCAATATTACACTTCTGATACCTTCTTTAATTATAGGTCTCAATGTGTTAATGATTTCCTCATGAAAATGGTATAATTGCTTTTTATCTTGATTTCTTCTCTTTCTTCCACGATTTATTTTGAAGTGTAGCCTAATAGTCCCACTGAATATTCTCCAAAATACAGCATCATTATTATGCAGACCAATAAGAATTGCTATTGGATGACCACGCTTTGTGCGTTTTTTCCTTTTTTTTGCCATGATAGAATAGAGATTTTAAAAAGATAAAAAGAAATTTAAAGATGTTTCAATTAATGATGGAAGAGATTATAATTCTAAGAATTTTTTTATTTTCATTCCATGAGGTTTCATTTTTTTGGATTCGGGATGGAATCGAAAGAATAATCATAAAGAATATATACTTAAGATAGTATTTTTACTGTAGATAAGACATGACAGAACTAAAACTTAATATTCCAGTAACTTTATATGAAAAAATGAAAAAACATCCAGAAATTAAATGGGACTCAATTGCACAGTCAGCACTAAAACGCTATATTGAAAAAATTGAAATGACTGAAGATTTAACTTCAAAAAGTAAATTGACTTTGGACGATGTGGAAGAAATTAGCAATGAAATTACTAAAAGAAGCTGGGAAAAACATAAGGAATATCTTAGAAATTTAGAAAAATGAAGCTCATCATTGATACTAATATATTAATCTCTAGTTTATTAAAAGATTCAACAACTAGAGAAATTTTATTAAATGAATCATTAAACTTCTACTTACCTGAGATTGTTTTGAGCGAAGTCAATAAATATCTTCCATATATAATTCAGAAATCCGAGCTTAGTGAAGAAGAAATAAAAAAACTCCTAAATACTCTTCTTGAAAATTTAATTTTGGTGCCAATCGATGAATATGAAAAGAAAATGGATGAGGGAATGAAAATTATAGGGAACATAGATGAAAAAGATATTCAATTCATTGCTCTAGCTTTATCAATAGAAAATGATGGAATATGGTCTAATGATAAACATTTTGAAAAGCAAAAGAAAATTAAAGTATTCAAAGCGGTTGATATCCTTAAACTTTTAGAAGAACTCTCAAAAAAAGGGAAAGAATAAAATTAATAGCTATAATCCTAAGAAATTTTTCAGGATTTACATTCCATAAGGCTTCATTTCGATGGATTCGGGATGGAACTGAATACTCCTATTATATTAATTTACTAGTATTTTATGATATTTATACCTTCAATTCTTTCAAAATGGTTTCCATCGATATTTTTCTCACAAATTAACATTTCAATAAATATTAAAAAAATTAGATTAATGGAATAGCTATTTCATATCTGGGATTATCTCTGTATCTTACCAATCTATAAAGAAATCGAAGTCATATATTCATGTGATGTTCACTTCAAGCATGAATCATTTCAGTCTTTGGGACCAAAAGTTGAAAATCCACTAGATGTATGGATTACACTATAAGTGGGTTGTTATTCCCATAATATTATCAATAACTATTATAACAAATCTCAAATTATCAGTATTTTATGACATCTATCCCTTCTATTCTTTCAAAATGACTTACATTCTTAGTTATTATTTCTTTAATTCCATTTGTTAACATGATACCCACTATAAGAATGTCATTATCATCTATTTTCTGTCCTTGGGATTCTAAAATATCATAAATTTCAGCTGCTTTTTCAGCTTCTTTAAAGCCCAAAGAAAAAATCTCCATACTACTTATGAATTCCAACCAAGGTTTGTAAAGTTGTTTAAATCTTTTTTCAGAAATTTTACGTTTAGTCCTTTCAAATCCTATATTCATTTCATAGACTGTGATAGAAGTAATGTGAATCAAATCTTCCTTATCTTCAATTATCTGTTTGAGTTTTTCATTTCCACTCAAATAATCAATACAGGCAGAAGTATCTAATAGAATCATTTTAAGTTCCCTAAGTTCGATTTATTCCAAGATCTTGCATTCCGAGTTGACAAATCGCCCCAGACTTCCTTTTTTTCTGTATCTGAAAGATCCCATGCACCAAAAGATTTTTCAAGTGTATTCTTTTGTATATTTAATAGTCTTAAGAATAACTCTGAGAAACTTTCATTTTCACGTTTAATTTTGAGTAGTTTGTTATAAACATCCTTAGTAATACTAATATTTTTTGAAGTCATATGTATATACATATACATACACATATTTATAGATAATCAAGAATATGAAATTGAATGTTTAATTAAAAATGGTAGAGCAATTACTCTTATTCGTCAATGCTGGTAAAAAATTTGATGAAATTGGGATGTTCAATACCCTCACAAAAGTATTAGTAATACTAAGGCAAGTGGATCCAAATAAAAATTTGATAATTTAGTAGTGGGTTATCGATCCCATAATATCATCAAAAACTATTATTATAAATCCCAAATTAACTATTATAATTATATAAAGAACACTATAAGAAAGGTTTGTGTCTATGAAAAAAAAGAAGGTTATTATAATCGGCGCTCTGGGAATGGATTTCCATACATTTGTCACTGTATTTAGAGATAACGAAGAATATGATGTTGTGGCATTTACTATTGCTGGAGAACAAAACGTAGGTACCATAGAAGGAGCTGAAAGAAAATTTCCCTCAGAGTTGGCGGGCAAATTATATCCAAATGGAATACCAATGGTTTCTGAAGAACTTTTAGAAGAGTATATAAAAAAATATGAAGTAGATGAGGTTGTTTTTGCTTACTCGGATATTTCCCATGAAGAAGTTATGCATAAGGCATCAAAAGTTCTTAGTGCTGGAGCAAATTACCGGTTAATCTCTGGAAAATTTACTCAAATTAAAGCTAATAAACCTGTAGTTGCCATTTGTGCTGTAAGAACGGGATGTGGGAAAAGTCAAGTTTCTAGAGCAACATATAGGTATTTAAAAAGTAAAGGATATCGCGTAGTAGCCATACGAGAACCTATGCCATATGGGGATTTAGTCAAGCAGAATGTTATGCGCTTCGAAAAATATGAAGACTTAGATAAATACGAATGTACAATTGAAGAACGAGAAGAGTATGAACCTTACATCGAGCAAGGACTTGTCATCTATTCTGGTGTCGATTATGAAAAAATAATTCGGGAAGCAGAAAAAGAAGCAGACGTGATTATTTTCGACGGTGGGAACAACGAAATTTCGTTTTATGTTACAGATTTATTGTTCATAGTCGTCGATCCATTGAGACCAGGCCATGAGTTAAAATATCATCCCGGTGAAGTCAATGCGCGTTATGCTGATGCTTTTGTTATAAATAAGATGAATAGTGCGAAACCAAAAGATGTTAAAATTGTAGAGGAGAATTTAGATAAATTGAATCCTAAAGCAATAAGAATATATACGAATTCTGTTGTAACTGTGGAGGGCAATCAAGATTTAAGTGGAAAAAGAGCACTTGTAGTGGAGGATGGTCCAACGCTTACACATGGAGATATGTCTTATGGAGCTGGATATGTCGCTGCCATTAATAGTGGAGCTATAATAGTGGATCCACGACCTTATTTATCAGGCACAATGAAAACAGTATTTGAAGAATTTCCTCAAATTACTGAAATTGTGCCCGCAATGGGTTACAATGACCAGCAAATAAAAGACATGGAAGAAACACTGAATAACGCAGAAGCGGAAGTTATTATTGATGGCAGTCCAATAGATCTTGGGAAATTAATTAAAAGTAACAAACCAATAGTAAGAGTAAACTACGATATAGAAGCAATAAAAAGTCCAACTATTGAAGAAGTGCTTGATAAATTTATTAAACAACATTTAAAATAAGGGTTTAATTTAAAATAGAACCCAGTTTAATCATTATAATTTTATATTTTTATTTTTTAAATATCACATTAACAACTCTTATTGAAGTGAAATTTGATGATTATAGCTGAAAAAAATTACGAACTTCGAGAGGTTCAAAAAGGTTACGTAAACCGAACTTTGTATATCAATTTAACTAACAATGAAATTTCTATAAAGCCTGTTTCAAATGAAATGAAAGAGAAGTTTATTGGAGGAAAAGGTTTTGATTTGTGGCTAATGTGGAATTCACTTCCAAAAGATCGTATTATCAAATGGAATGATCCTGAAAATGAGATTTGTATTTCCTCTGGCCCATTGGGAGGGAGTATTTTTTATCCTGGTTCTGGAAAATCAATTGTTACCTCGATATCGCCTCTAA
>JAHLWJ010000339.1 GCA_019057975.1 Promethearchaeota archaeon
GATTTTGGTATCAATACAAATACTTAATTGAAGATGAAGATTTAAAGTCACTTAACAAATATAAAGAGTTTGCTGAATTATTAGATATATGTAAAAAAAGGGAATCAGAAGCCAAAAGAGATGAGAAACCCGATTTAAAAATAATTGCGCCAGTTAAGATGAATGAACAATATAAGCATCCCTTGATTATTGCTTTACATGGTGACCAGGAAAATATTGAGATAACAGAAGACTATTGGAGTTCTTGTGCAGATAAAAGCTATATATTGGCCTTGCCACAGTCTTCTCAAATACAGTTTTCAAAAGGTTATGAGTGGAAGGATATTGAAAAAGGTTCACGAGAATTGAAGGAGCATTATGAAAGTATTTTAGAAAAATATAATGTTGATTCTGATAATATTATAATTGGTGGATTTTCCGCAGGGGGGAGAGTTGCCTTATACTCAATTCTAAAAGGTATAATTCAGGTAAAAGGATTTATACTTGTTGCTCCGTGGTTACCTGAAATTGATGAATGGGCGCCTTTATTAGATAAGATAAGGGAGAAGGGGATAAAGGGTTATGTTGTTTGCGGTGATAAAGATGATGATTGCTATGAATGTACAAGAAAATTAGCAGATTTATTAAATATTAAAAAAATTTCCTATGAATTAAATATCTTTAAAGGCTTAGACCATGATTATCCGGATAATTTTAATGAAATATTGCCAAAGGCAATTGAATTTATTTCGAAGAGTTAAATAATTAATATAAGGAAAATGATTTCATAATCAAATCGAGTACGGAGATTGATAAAAATGTGAAGTTGTGAAGCCTGACCCCAAACGCTGAACCCAGACGCTAATGGATAAACTGTAGGAGCGGAGTTGCTTCGCCAGTCGTTCAAGAGGAAGAAGGATTTTTTATTTTGTTTTTATTTTCTGATAATGTATTTGTATAAACTATAAAGGAGGAAAAGAGATGGTTATTCTTCAAGTCATTGGCATTATTATTGGAATACTTGCCCTTTACTTATTAATTGTGGCTTTTGCACCTGGCTTTACGGTACCAGAGCAACCCCTGGAAAAAGCGAAACAACTGACCAAGAAGGTGGACGCAAAACCATCACAGTCAAGAAAAGATGTGACTTTCAAAGTCAAAGGAACGTCAATAAGTGCCTGGCTGTATCAGCCTGAGGATTTGTCTGCTCCGGTTCCCTGTATAATTATGGGACATGGTTTTGGGGGAACTAAGGATATGATCATGGAATCTTATGCTCTTCGATATCAGGAAGCCGGATTTGCTGTGCTTGCATTCGATTACCGGCATTTTGGTGAAAGCGAAGGTGAACCGCGACAGCTGATGTGGATTCCCTATCAACTGGAAGATTATACAGCAGCAATCAAGCATGCTCGTGGTCTCAAGGAGATTGATCCGGCAAGAATTGCTCTGTGGGGCACCTCTGCAAGCGGTGGATATGGTATGGTAATCGCTTCAAAAGATAAAAATATTGCCTGTGTATGTGCACAATGTCCGGGGCTGGATAGTCAAGCCTCAAGAGAGATGTTTTTAAAAAAATTAGGCATTGGGCACATTCTCCGTCTGTTTGTTCACGGACAACGTGATATGATGAGGTTTCGCTTAGGTCTTTCGCCCCATAAAATACCTATCGTAGGGAAACCTGGAAGTATTGCTTTTTTCCCCATTTCGGATGCTTATGACGGTTACAGTAAACTTGCATCGGAGAATTTTATTAACGAAGTCTGTGCTCGTGTCATTCTGCGGTCACACGGATTCAAACCGGTCGAACACCTACGGAACGTACAATGCCCAATCCTGATTCAGATATGTGATCATGACAGCTTAGCTCCAATAAGTACCAAAACCGCAAAAGAATTGGAGAAATATGCAGAAGTGAAACACTATCCCATCGGCCACTTTGATATCTATACAGGGGATAACTTCGAAAAAAGCGTAAGCGATCAGCTTGAATTTTTTAATAAACACCTTTGATTTATTAAAACGATAGGGGGCGGTGGCTAGGTCAAATGTGTATGACAAATGTTGAGATCAACCCTCAAATATTGTACAATATGTTTGATGTTAAGATCTAAACCCTAAAAATACATCTTGGAGAAGAACATTGATGGAAGATAAAAAAATAACTAAAGAGCAGTTAACAAATAAATTGGTGAAATTGAGCCAGAGAATTGCCGAATTGGAAAAATCAGTAGTTGGGTGCCAACAGGTGGAAGAGTCCCTGCGGGAGAGTGAGGAAAAATTTCGAATTCTGGTAGAAATGGCTACTGACGCTATTTTCTTAGAGACAATAGAAGGTCGCATACTTGAATGTAACTCGTCTGGAGCAAAGATGTTTGGTTACTCCAAAAAAGAGATGATTGGCTTAACTATAGCTGATTTGGTTCCCGAAGAGTTTGCAAAAATACTGCCTAAAGTGATTACCGAAAAGGAAACTACTCATGGTATTTTTGTTCCACGTATAAATAAAAAGAAAGACGGCACCATCTTTCCCACGGAAATTGCCACTAAACTTGTCAATATCAGAGAAAAACCCAGACTTATAGTTTATGTTCGTGATATCACCAAGCGCAAGAAAGCTGAAAAAAAACTCAAAAAAGCAAGAAAGATGTTTGCCAGTCTCTTTGCAAGTAGTCCTGAAGCTGCTCTATATCATGATGAAAATGGCAACATCATAAATATAAATTCCCACTTTACCAAACTCTTTGGTTATACCTTAAAAGAGATTAGAGGTAGAAATATCGATGAGGGGATGATTTATCCTGCAGATAAGATAGAGGAAGGAAAGAGGCTCACCCAGAAAGTGTTAGATGGCTTTTTAGAGTATGAGACTATTAGAAAGAAGAAAGACGGGACTTTATTTCCCGTAATTATATCTGCAAGTCCGGTTATGATTGATAAAAAACCTCAAGGAACCGTAGTTTTATATAGAGATATCACTGAACGGAAGCAGAGCGAACAGTTAAATACAGTCTTATATAATATCTCTAAAGCTGCAAATTCTGATATATCTCTTGAGCAGCTTTATCCTATAATTCATAAAGAGTTAAACAGGTTCATAGATGCCACCAATTTTTACATTACCTTATTTAGCGAGAAAAAAGATAAAATATTACTCCCGTACTATATAGATGAACGAGTAAAATAACCGGTTAAAGAAAAAGATGCTTCTGGGATGTTGTCTGCTTATATAGAAAAAACTAATAAGTCACTTCTGGTTAATTTTAAGCAGATTAAAAAAATGGTAGCCCAAGGGAAATTAATAATGTCTAAATTAGGTTTCTTTACTGATAAATCTCAATGGTTAGGGGTCCCTCTAAAAGTAGAAGATAAACTGATTGGTAATATGGTTGTGCAAACTTATACTAACCCTAACCTCTATTCTAAGAAAGATATTCAGCTTATGGAATTTGTTTCTTCCCAGGTTGCCACTGCTATACAGAGAAAGCAAATGGAGGAAGAGATGGAAAAATTAGCACACTTTGATAGTTTAACCGGTGCTTTTAATAGAGGATATGGCTTATCCCTACTGGAACGAGGACTTAAATTTGCCCGAAGAAGAAAAACACCATTTTTATTAATCTATATTGATATAGATGATTTTAAAAATATTAATGATACTTTTGGTCATGGAGAAGGCGACCAAGTCTTAAAGGAAGTAGTTAAATTATTAAAATCTGCTTTAAGAGAGATCGATATCATCTGCCGGATGGGAGGGGATGAATTCTTACTAATCTTCCCGGATAGTTCCCAAAAAGAACTGTCTATAATTAAAGAACGTTTTAATAAGAATCTAATTAAGCTGAACCAAACCATTAATAAACCCTACAAAATAGGTTTTAGTATTGGCATTTCTTGTTATGACCCCGATAATCCTCAACCTATGGATGAATTAATTCGGATAGCTGATAATAAGATGTATGAAGAGAAAAGGAAAAATTTCAAAAGGAAAAAGTGAAAGACTCTCCCCCCCCTTTTTTATTTACCCCGAATATCAATAAATTTCCCCAAAAAAGAGGATTTTTGAAACTTTGTGCGTGCTTTTAAGAAGCTTTATATGATAAATCTGAAATGGTGTAGATGTGATGAAAATTAAAGAAATTAAGACAAAATCAATTATTGTAAAATCAAATCTACCGGACGGAGATTTTGTTATAAACCCTTATATTGGATGTATGCATGGCTGTAAATATTGTTATGCAAGATTTATGAAAAGATTTACAGGACATACCGAACCATGGGGTTCTTTTGTTGATGTAAAGATTAATGCCCCTGATTTGATCCCAGAAGGTACAAATAAATATAGGGAAAAATCTATAACAATTAGTTCTGTTACCGATCCCTATCAACCAATTGAGAGGAAATATAAAATCACCAGAAAAATTCTTGAAAGACTTATACCACTTCAACCACATTTAGATTTGATTACCAAGTCTGATTTAGTAGTTAGAGATATTGATTTATTTAAGCAATTTAAAGATTGTATGGTAACTCTTTCTTTTTCGATTACAGACGAAAAACTAAGGAAACAAGTAGAGCTTCTATCATCTCCAGCGAAACAAAAAATAAATGCTTTGAAAGAGCTGCATAAAGCGAAAATTTCCACAGCCCTTTTTATCTCTCCGATCTTTCCACAAATAACGGATTGGGAAAAAATAATCAACAAAACCAAATCTTTTGTGGATGAATATTGGTTTGAAAACCTAAATCTTTACCCCTCTATCAAAGGTGAAATTTATAATTTTTTACGAAAAAACAAACCGGAACTTGTTGAAAAATACAAAAAAATCTACTCAAAAAATAGCAATTACTGGAATATTGAGGAAAACAAAATAATAGAATTCTGTAAAAAGAATAAAATTAGTTGTAAAACCTATTTTCATCATAAGAGAAAAGATGCTTGATAAAAATTTGCACGCGCTCAGAATGTTGAGTTGAGCTTTTGCGCTTCAAGAGTTAAAGGAATTATAATGTATTTTGTAAAAAAGGAAATTGGGTTTAAGTTTTATATTCGTTATGTTTGACAATTAATTATCTTTACTATATCGTAAAGGGCAATAATTACTTTT
>JAHLWJ010000340.1 GCA_019057975.1 Promethearchaeota archaeon
ATTTCGCACTTCCAAATTTTTTGCATTATTTTTCACAGATTCCAATACTGTTGTTCTTTAAAACATTTATATTAATTTTTAAAAATTTTGATTTTAAATTAAAGATTTTTTAATTTAAAATTAAATTTTGATAAATTTGAAATTATGAGACTCAATAACAAAGTAAATAATTTGAATACCTTAATAGTACTCAACAATTTCTAATTTTAAAATTTAAAAACTTTATGTTGGCTATTTAAATATGCTACCTTTTAGTTAGTAGAGAATACTTTAAAATGAAATTGATACTAGATGATGACATTACTAAAAATGATTAAATTGCATAAAAGAGACTTCTATAAGAGAGGTGTTAATAGGTAATGTTGGCAATTATTTCAACATATATGTTAAAGGAAGGGAAGATGGAAGAGGCACTTGAGCTCTCGAAGGAACTTGTTCATCATCACAAAAAAGAGAGAGATCCTGGGCTATTAGATATGTTTGCCTATACTGTAAAAGGACGTAAACATAAGAATAAAATCGTGTTTGTAGAGAATTATTCAGATGGAGACGCATTAAACCGAATAACGGCTAATGCTCAGGATTTAGAGGCTTATCGCAAATTAGGGCAATTATTTGAAAAGATAGAGATTCTCAGATGTTCTTCAATCGATTAAATTTTTTTTGGTTCTGATAAATTCATCATATGGGCAGGGGTCCATAAGGCAAAGGACTTATAAATTTAAAAAAAAACAGAGATTTTCGGTTAAAAAACTAATCCAATTAGGGATACAGTAAAAGTGAGGATAAGCTCTTATAAATTAAAAATAAAAGTTTTTCTCACTTTCGTAACTGAAGGTTTAAAAAAAAACTTTTGGGAATTATATCCCCAAAACGAAGATGAAAATGTCTATAATATAATTAGGATACTCATTAATAATAAATTTAATAAAGTAGTAAGTTCTCAGACCGTAGGTAAAGTAAGTCAATTCTTGAAACAAGTCAAGTATTTACAGCAAAAATTGGCTCCATTAAAGCATAATTGGTATCGAGGGGTTAATCGTCCTCTATATTTTCTTTATGAAGTGTTAGATGATATTGAATTTTACCTAAGGGAGATTATTCATAAAAGCAAAGTATAAATTCATAACTCAGTGTACTTATTGTCTTAGAAAAAAAATGATTATTAATAAATTCAGTGTTTTTAGAAATCTTCACATTTCTTTCTATAGTATGCTTGGGGGTGATCACACGAAGGACAGCGAAAATTAGGTGGGATTTCGTCCATATCTACTTCGTAACCACATTCTGAACATATCCATGTTGTCTTCTTCCCACGTTTAAAGAAAGCATCATCTCCAACTAATTTTAAGAGCTTTCCATATCTCTCAGAGTGATGTTTTTCAGCAACCATAATAGCGCGTACTCTTGTGGCAATATCAGGATATCCTTCTTTTTCGGCAGTCTCAGCTATATCAGGATAAAGCGTTTGCCATTCCATGTCTTCTCCCGCCATCGCAGATTTCAGATTTTCAACTGTGGTTCCATGGGTTGTTGGAAATTCTGCATTGGGGAGTACCTTCATTTCATCAAAGAATTCTTCCTTCTTGAAACCTTGAAGCATCTTATAAAAATGTGTTGCGTGTTCCCTTTCTTGGTTTGCAGTTTCAAGAAATATTTTAGATACAAATGCAAACCCTTCTTTTTTAGCAACTTTCGAAAAGAATGTATATCTATTCCGAGCCTGACTCTCTCCGCAAAACGCGGTAAATAATTTTTTTGCAGTTTCTTTCATAATTTTTACCTCTTTTTTATAAATTGGAATTTTCGATATTTTTGAATCTACTTGGATTTATAAGTATTTCCCCTAAATTTTAACTTTTTTACTTATTTTTTAAAAGAAAATCTAATAATAAGTATCTGCCATACTTTCTTCCTCTAATCGAATGGGATAACCTTTTCTATGCCATTGTAGGATACCCCCCGTGAGGTTTCTGATATCTGTGAATCCTGCTTTTGCTAATATTTGAGCTGCCATCATAGAGCGTGAACCAGAGTGGCAAATAGAGACGATTTCATCATTTTTATATTTTTTGATAACATCTGTATTACTTAAAAGCTCTCCTAATGGAATCAATTTGGCATTTCTAATATGACCAGCGGGACCATTATATTCCTGTGGTGTTCGAACATCTATTAGAAGTGGTGGCTCATCCTCAGTATCAAGGCGTTCATATAACTCATCAACACTGATATCTGAAACTGGAGGAGCATCAAGTGGTCTTAATTCTTTCCTAGTTTTCTTTTTTATAGGTGCTATTACTTCCACCGTAGGTTGGACTTTTTCTAAAATAGCCACTAATTTTCCTTGTTGTTTTCCAAGACTTAACAATTTTACAGCGTCATTTAATTTGGAATATGCCTCAACGCTAGATTTAAATCCGGGGTCAGTAGCATAAATCTTTAATTTTTTATTTTCAGGTAATGTATCAAGAGATTTAATTAATACATTAAGAGGCCCTGGACAGGATAATCCACATGCATCGACTTCTATATAATCTTCGCTTTCAGTAGCTTTTTCGCGAACAAATTCTTCGATAACGTTTTCGGATCCTCCACATGCAGCCATTATTTCTTCTGTTGTAGCATTTGCCATCTCAAAGATTTTAAATCCCCCTGTTAATTCATAGACTTCATTATACCCACTTTGTAGTAGAATTCTTAATGCTAAATAACTCCTATATCCTACTTCACAGTAAACATATATTGATTTATCATTAGGAATATCATCTAATCGGTTCCGAATTTCCTCAATTGGTATGTTTATTGAGCCATCAATGGTTCTAGCAGCAAATTCTTCTTTAGTTCTAACGTCCAACAAAACACCCCCATTATTTGTAATATCAGTAAAATCATGCCAATGCCAAATAGGCATATCTTCTTTAAGATAATTAGCAGCAACGAATCCAGCCATATTTACAGGATCCTTTGCGGAACCATATGGAGGAGCATAAGTCAATTCTAATTCTTCCATATCAAACACTGTGCCATTAAATTTTATTACAGTTGAAATAACATCAATTCTTTTTTCTGTACCTGGACCTCCAACAGCTTGAGCTCCAAGAATTTTACCACTTGGAATTTCAAAAATTAATTTTAGCGTTATTGGAATAGCTCCGGGATAGTACCCTGCATGATTATTGGGATGAATGTATATTTTTTCATAATTGAAATCTAACATTTTTAATTGTTTTTCTGTTAATCCTACAGATGCAACTGTTAAATCAAAAACTTTTACGACGGAAGCCCCTAAAACCCCTTTATATTCTGAATTTCTTCCAGCAATATTATCTGCTGCTACTCTTCCTTGTTTATTTGCTGGACCAGCTAATGCTAAGGATATTGGTTTTTTGGTTTGAAAATGTTGAACTTGAACAATATCACCTACAGCATAAATATTTGGATCAGATGTTTGCATTATATTATTGACTTTGACATAGCCTTTCTCTGTTAATTCTAAACCAGCATCTTTAGCTAAGATATTTTCTGGTCTAATACCAATAGATAAAATAATTAAATCTGTTTCTATTATTCGACCACTTTTAGTTTTAACAAAAGGTTTATCGTTATCAGTCCTTCCGAAAGAATCAACTGGATCTTCTAAAACAAGACATACTCCATTCAATATTAATTCTTGATGAATAAACTGTGCCATTTCTTTATCAATAGGGGGCATAACCTGATCTAACATTTCAACGATTTTTACTCTAATGCCTTTCTCTGCTAAGTTTTCTGCCATCTCTAAACCAATAAATCCTCCACCAACAATAACAGCATTTTTTACATGAAATTTTTCAACATACTCTCTTATTTTTACAGCATCTGGAATTGTCCGCACAGTAAAATGTGGAACATCGTCAAGACCTAAGAAAGGCGGAACTATAGGTTTTGATCCAGTTGCTAGGATTAAGTAGTCATAATCGAGATTATACTCTTCATTTTTCTTTAAATCTCTGACTTTAATCTGTTTTTTCGCTTTATCTATCGATATTACCTCGTTGTTTACCCGTACATCAATATTGAACCTTTCAAGAAATCTTTCAGGGGTAACAAGTTCTAAGGATTCACGATCCTTTATTATATTTCCCACGTAATATGGAAGCCCACAGTTGGCAAAGCTAACATACGGGCCTTTATCTAACATGACAATTTCAAAATCTTCTTTTAATCTTCTTAAACGAGCAGCGGCAGAAGCTCCACCTGCAACGCCCCCAACAATTACAACTCTCATCATAATTAACCTAAAACCTTATTTGAATTATATATTTACCTTATCCTATTCTTAATAAAGCGTATAATTTAAATCTGGTTACTATAAGTAAGAAAACTTAGTATATAATCTAATATTAAGAAAAATGATATCACCATGGATGAAAACAAAATTATAGAAGAAATAGAAAAATGCATAGATTGTAAGAATTGTTTAAAAGTGTGTGATACCTATATCGCTACAAATGATCTTTTAAAATCTCCGAATGGAAGATTAGAGATTGCTGCAAAAGTGTTTAATAACAAGGAGATCTCTGAAGAAGAACGCATTAGTCTTTATACTTGTACTTTATGTGCCTTATGCGATTCGATTTGCCAACAAATGATACAAATATCAGAGGTTATCCATTCATCAAAAGTTAAATTAGCAAAGGAAAATAAAGCGCCGTTAGATATTCATAATAAAATTATTAATGGAATTATTGAGAAAGATAATTCTGTTAATGGAAATCCAGAAGAAAGATTGAATTGGTTAGCAGAAAATTATAAAAAAACAGAAATGTTTGAAAGGAAGGATTCGGATACACTTTTATTTTTTGGATGTATGTCTTCATTTCGGGTTAAAGAAAGTGCGAGTGCACCATATGAGATTTTAAAGCTTGCAGGTTATGATTTTAAAATTTTAGAAAATGAACCTTGTTGTGGAGAGTATATATATTCTGCTGGAAACATCGATATTGCGAAAAAAATCTTTAAAGAAAACATTGAATTATTTGAGAAGATAGGTGTGAAGAATTTAGTTGTGACATGTGG
>JAHLWJ010000341.1 GCA_019057975.1 Promethearchaeota archaeon
ATTTACTAAGGTGAAAATAAATGCATCATATAAGAATAAATGAGCTTGCAAGAAACATTGTAGAGAAGATAATCAACAAGAAAGATTTATATAAGGCCAGTATAATTGAATTAGCTAATAATTCTACTATTTTAGATATGACAAATGCCTCATGGAGAGGGGGAAAATTGGTGGGAGAAATTTGTATGGGTGGTTTAGGAACTGTAGAATTTTCTCATTATAATTTAGATGGGCATTTCATACCAAGTGTTACTGTTCATACTTCAGAGCCATTAATTTCATGTATAGCTTCTCAATTAGCAGGTTGGAATGTGAAATTGAAGAAAGAAGTAGAAAAAAATGGACAAATGAAAAAAAAAGTCATTTTTCAGTCATTAGGTTCAGGACCTGCTCGAGCTAAAAGTAAAGTCGAAAAAATATTTAATGAAATTGATTACATAGATAATTCTGATTGTGCAGTTATTGTTTTTGAGACCCCAAAATTACCAAATGAAGAAGTCATGAATATTGTTGCTGAAAAATGTGGTGTTGATACAAGTAAAACTTATGCAGTTTGCGCGCCAACAGCGTGTTTAACAGGATCTATTCAAGTGGCAGCAAGAATTGTAGAAACAGGTGTTCACAAATTACATGAGATTAAATTTCCAATAGAATTAATCAGAAACGGGTATGGGACAACAACAATTGCTCCAATTGCGAAAGATGATTTAGGAGCAATGGGACGCACTAATGATTCCATAAGCGCAGGTGGAATGACATACTATACTATCGACGTTGAGAAAGAAAAAGAAGAAGAATTATTCGAGCTTATAAAAAAGGGTCCAGCAAATACATCTTCTAGTTATGGAAAACCATTCATCGAAACATTTAAAAAGGCAAATTATAACTTTTATGATATTGATCCAGGATTATTTGCTCCAGCAACATACACTTTAACTAATATTAAAACAGGGAAAAGTTTAACTGTTGGAAAAGTAAATCATGAATTATTAAAACAATCTTATGGATTAGATTAGTTGAAAAAATAAAAACTTTGTTCTAATACCATTAATTTTTTTATTTTATAAAAATAAAGCCTATATATTGGTGAGTTCTTCTTGATACTTTAAAATTTCATTTACAGAAATATCCTTATCAAAATTTATTTTTTTATGTATCCCTAAATATGCGCATGCAAGATTAGCAGCAGCAGCAATTTCGGCTTTTTTAAGGGTTACAGAATATTCATCCTGCTGAATTTGTTCTTCTTGGTAAGTATTTTCTTTATATCGATTATCTTGAATTGTAGTAGCTCTTTCATTTTTCATCTGATATAATAAAGATGCCATTTTATCGGCTACTTTAAAAGGTAACTGGTTCTTAACAATTAAACGAATTATATTATTTACGTCAAAATAATTCAAAGTTTCATATTTAGCACGTAGAAAACTTTTAAGATTTTCAGAGTCTTTTTCACACTCAATTTCTGTCCAATCATGGATGGCTAGTTTTCTTCTAAAGTATATCAGCTCCCAATCAATTTCCAGTTCTTTCAGAAATTCGAGTAATTTTATATCATTAGGTTTTCTTGATTCTATAATAATATAAAGCTGAAGACCGTAATATTTATGCTCCTGTTGAAGGAAAAAGCCTCTTTGTTGCATAGATGCGAGAATCAATAACTTTATTGAAAAAACCTTATCGGAAACATTCTTTTTGCTACAATTTAAGTAAATTACATTTCCCTCTTCACTGATATATTCACAATCTAAAAATCCTAGAATACTCTCTTTATTTTCTTTTATAAATTTATTTAATCCAGTAAGAGTAGGTTTTACATCAAAACGCTTTAAATCATCTTGTCCAATAGTAACATAATCATTATAATTACTTCCAATAGCAAGTTTTATAGCATTTAATTTAAACTCTTTATCTATTCCAAATACTTTTTGAAAAGCTTCATTTATGGGAAACACCTCATCTTCGAGAATCTTAACATCTGCTATAGAACTCTCATATGGTTCAGGGTCACTTAACATCTTATTCAACACAGGCGCTTCTGAAGCCTCTACTTCAATTTCATATGATTTTGCTAAGTCTCTTCGAATAATGCAAACAGATCTCTTTTTTTTATTAAATATTGAAAGCGAATTGTTATCATCAAGCACCGCTCGAAATTTCTCAAAGAATTTGTTTTCTGCGTCCTCTGAGCCTACTCTTCTTCTTCGAATTTTTAATCAACTAATTAGTTAATTTATTTAATTAATTTATTTAGTTAATTTATTTATAAAATTTTTATCTTAAATTCTTAACTAAAAGAAATTATTCCTCTTAGTTTTTTATTAAATTAAAACTAAAACAGCCTTAAAACTAAATAATTTATAAATGGATACTAGAATTTTATCAAAAAACTAATAATTATCTTATTCTAATTCCTCTTCTAAGAAATAATTGTCATCCTTCTTTATATAAACAGTCGTAGAACCAAAATTATTACGAACAGTATATTTATCTCCTTGAACATCTAATATTTCTATCGAATATGATAGTCTCCTTTTATTTAGGATATCTTCAACTATTTTTTTCTCTTCTTTAGAATCCATAACTAAGATTTATATTTCAAATCAAAAAAATTTTACTATTTTTACCAACATATCGGTAGTAAATTTAAAGATTGTAGACTCTTTTCCATGTATTATTGAGATCTTATATATACTTATTAGATCAGCAAGTATAAACTTAAAATAGAATTGCGATTGAATCAAAAAAGTGGAATTCTATTTCCTAAATGAAAAAATTGAGGTTTTAATAACGGTTATTTTTTCATTAGGGGTAATTCCATGATTTTATTAAAAATCGGAGTTTTTTTTAATAAACAGTTTAATAAATAAATGAGTATTTCATTAAAATATCTACATAGCAAGATTTTGCATATAATTGATCTCTCGTCTCTGAAGCATTATGGTTCAACAGAAGCTTGACATTGGATTTTTCACTAGTATGTATAGTCAAACTAATGGTACAGCCCATGCTGTGCGATTCCTATCGGAGGCAGTCGCAAAACATACGGGTCATACAGTACATGTTTATGCACCTGGAATTCAAAAACCGAAAAACATACCAAAAAATCTCTATCTTCATAATTTTTTTGGTGCAAAAATAGCGCCAAAAACCGGGTTTGTTCTAAGTTTTCCTATCCATAAATACTTTTTCTGCCATCATGATTATTTAGACATTGCTCATATTCATACACATGCAACATTTGGTAGTATGGCGATAAATTGGTCAAAATATATGGGGATCCCAATGGCCGGAACTCATAATTCCCCCCTTTCCTTTTATACCTCTCAATATATACCTATAGTGGGGGGTCTTTTATCTAAAATGGATTGGGTCTGGCGATATGAAAGACATATCTTAGATAAATATGATCTTGTATCAGTACCGACAAAATCTAAGAAAAATTTGCTTAGGAAGCAGAGATTTAAAGAACCCATCGTCTGTCTTTCTAATGGGATTCATGATAGCTATTTCACTGATGTTAAGGAAAACGGAGTTCGGGATAAGTATAACTTAGATAATAAAAAGATTCTACTCTATGCTTCAAGACTTTCTCCTGAGAAGCATCAATTAAGTATTATTAAAATATTTAAGAAAATTCATAAAGAGGTACCCAATACACATTTAGTACTTGTAGGCAGCGACGGACCATCAACTTCACATGTTCTAAAACTTATTAAGAAGAAGAATTATAAAGATTTTGTCTCTTATTTAGGTAGAGTCCCATTCAACGATTTATTGAAACTTTACAATACAGCTGATTTATCTTGCCTATGGTCTTGGATAGAAGCAGAAGGACTGGTACTTCTAGAAAGTATGGCTCAAGGAACACCATGTATAGGTTCTAATAGTATTGGAATTTCAGATGTAATAAGGCACGGGCAAACTGGATATTTAAGTCAGGATTTAAATGATTTTAAGGATAGAGTAATAAAACTATTCAAAGATGATGATCTTCGACTTGAGATGGGTAAAAATGCTAGAAAAGTTGCTGAAAATTATAGGATAAGCCATGTTGCAAAAACCTGGGTAAAATTATATAAGTTTTTGATTAATGAGCTTTACCCACTTAGGTATTACAAAAAAGAGCGGAAAGAGAGGATAAGGCTAGTAAAGGAGTTTATACACAAATTACCAATAGTTAGTTTTTAAATTGTGAGTTTTATTAGAAATTGAAATCTTTTCTAATTTTATCTAGTTTTATTTTACAGATTTCACATAAATAATATGATTTCTTATCAATTTCATCAATATTTTTAGAAAACCTCATAACACAGGAATTTTCCTCACAATGGGTAAACCCCATTAAAATATGTCCTATTTCATGAATTATTTCCTTAATAACTCTTTGTTCAAATAGTTCATTATCTTTTTGTCTATCATAAAATTGCTCTTTCAGTTTAAGTGTAGATACTACACTACATCGATGTTTTAAGTGAGTCTCTCCAAATAAAAATAATACATTGTCGTCACTACTCGAATAAATAGGAAGATCTGTGAGGGCAATTATCATACCAAGTCTATCTTTCGTTCTTATATCTATTAATGATTGATAAAATTTATTAGTGGGGTGAATACTTAACTTATCATTGATTCCTTTCATTTCTTTATACTCTTTTTTTACACCTTTAGAGAGAAGTTCTTTTGAAAAATTATATTGCCCTAAATTTATAATCTCAAAAAAGTAGGAATCAAAAATTTGATTCAAGTAAGATTCGATTTGTCTAAACAACTTAGCATCAAAATCGGCATAAAACAAAATTCCCAAATGACAAGGTAATATTAGTTTTTTCAACTCATCATCTACTAATTCAAATTCTTCGGAATAAGAAATTCCGATTCTTGTAACAAGTTTTTTTAATTTTTCCTTGTATTTGCGTATTTTCTGCTCATATTTTCGAAACTTAGGCATTATTTGTCAAATTAAAATTTTAAGCTATCTAAAATAATCATTCTCTAAAAATAAAATTAGTTTAAATTCATTAATAATAGGTATTTAAATCATTAATTATATTATAAA
>JAHLWJ010000342.1 GCA_019057975.1 Promethearchaeota archaeon
GAGATTAGATATAACTGATATTTCTGGTAAAGAGGAAAAAGCAGAATCTTAACAATCTCACATCTGGTTGCGACACTTCAGCAAAGCTTAAATCAATCTAATTCTGAATTGGAAGTGGATACAAAAAAGCCATTAATAGACCCTATTTTGTTTGAAGAATATTTAAGTTTATTGTAAATCCATTATGGGTTATGTTTATGAAGTAATATTGAAAGTGAAAGAAGCCTTAGAAATTGAATTAAATCTAAACGATGAGGATGTATAAAGGAAGGTCATTTTATATATTTGTTGATGTATCGTTGAACTTCACTTGCAGGTTGAAAAATCCCAAAATGCCCCTCACACAAAATATCTGCTTTCAAATCTAAAAGATTTTGTAGAGAATTTTGATAATCGCTATAATCACTTACACCAGGAATTATTGGTCCATGTACGTCTTGTCCAAATAAAATTTTTTTTTGATCTTCAGTTTCAATTAAGATTGATATAGAACCAGGAGTATGACCTGGTGTATGGATGCATTGAAATTCATAAATTCCAAATTTTAAAATTTCAAGATTTCCTTTCAATCTTTTTGTGAGTTTAACTGGTTGATATTTTACGCCATACCACCTAGCTGCTGTTTCTTTATCATGCCCTTTCTCTTCTATTGCGTCTGCATCTAATTCATGAGCGTAAAATTTGACATTTTTATTAAATTGTTTCAGATCATAACAAGCAGCGATATGATCTATATGGAAATGAGTTATAATGCAATGTTTTATCTCCATTGGATCCAAATTGAGTTTACCGATTTTTTTTATCATTTCGAGGCTCATTCCACAATCTATTAAAACAAGACCTTCTTCACTATGAGTCTGTACTAAATAAACAGAACAACCAGAATCTCCTATATGATATATATCCTTAAAAATTTCTCTCATATTTTATTCTCCTTACTAATATTAATCATTCATTATGATTGATGATTTAAAAAATAGTAGTTTTATATAAATCCAGATTCAGACTCAATTATTATTAAAAAAATTTTTAATTAGATCAAAAATATTCCTTTTTGATAGAAATGGAAGATTTTATAGCCTTATCGTTAAAAAAAGCAGAATCAAATGGTGTAGATTTTGCTGAATGTAGATTCTTTGGATATGATATAGAACAAATAATGGTTAGAAATGGACAAATCGAAACACTTAAAAGAACTAAAGACATTGGTTATGGATTTCGGGTATTAAAAAATGGAGCTTGGGGCTTTGCGAGTACTGCAATCATTGAGAAATCTACTTTAAACGAAATAGTTGAAGCAGCCATAAAAGAAGCTGAAGCTACTAGTAGAAGAATAAAAAGACCAGTTGAACTTACTGAAGAACCAATAATTAAAGATAAATATGTAACTCCTTTCAAGATTGATCCTTTTGACATTGAAATAGAAGAAAAATTAGAGATTTTGAAGAAGGCAGATTCGATAATGGCTGAAAAAGGAGATATCATTAAAGTTAGAGAGAATTCAATGGATTTCGTTAAAATTTATCTTGATTATGGAAATTCTGAAGGTACTTTAATTTCTGAACAAGAATTATTTTCTGGTTGCAATTGCTCAGCAACGGCAATTGCTAATGATAACCAGAATAGGAACATTGGGCTATATGAGATGAGAGGATATGAGTATATTGATATGTTTGACTTTGAAAAAACTTCAGAACAAATTGCTTCAGAAGCAATTATTCTTGCTACAGAAGCTGTTGCTCCTAAACCTCAAAAAACAACCTTTATTTTAGAGCCCTACCAACTTGGTCTTACAATTCACGAATCTTGTGGTCATCCATCAGAACTTGATCGAGTTCTAGGATGGGAAGCAGATTTTGCAGGAACAAGTTTTCTAACCTTAGATAAACTTGGCACTAATTACCAATATGGATCAGAGAAAGTGAATTTGATTTGTGATCCTACAATGCCAAACGTTCTTGGGCATGAAAAATATGACCATGAGGGAGTAAAAACTAAAAAATTTCATGTTGTTAAAGAAGGGATTTTCAATGATTATCAATCAAACAGACAAACAGCTAAACTTATAGGCCGAGATCATAGTAATGGAAATGCCAGAATTGATAGATATAATCGTTTTCCACTCATACGAATGAGTAATTTATATCTAGAACCAGATTCTGAAGGTCCCAAAAATATTAATGAACTTATTGCAGAAACAAAGGAAGGGATTTATGGTATTCATTGGAAATCGCATAGTATTGATGATAAAAGAATTAATTTCCAATTTGCTGTCCAAATTGCTTATGAAATTAAAAATGGAGAGCTTGGTAAACCGTTAAAAAATACTATATATCAAGCAGCTACTCCTGAGTTCTGGGGTGGATTAGATATGATGACTAGGGAATGGAAAGTTGAAGGTCATGGACCTGTTTGTGGTAAAGGAGCACCATATTGTCAGTTAATGTGGGTCTCACATGGGGGGCCATGGTCCAGATTCCAAGGAGTAAATATATTTAGTGGATAGGAGGTGCAAAAATGAGTTTAGATAAACAAAAAGAATTGATTATAGAACTTTCAGAACTTGCATTAAAACGAGCGCAAGATTCTGGATGTGAAGCTTTCATAAATGCTTCTATAGGAAAAGAATACGTTACCCGTTTTTCCAATTCAGAAATACTACAAAATTACACAGATTTATGTAGAGAGATAGCTATTACCGTTATTTACAAAGATAAACAAAGAGCTAATTCAGTTACAAATGACTTAACTAAGAAAGGTATCCTAAACATCTTAGATTATCTCATCAGCACAGCAAAGATAGTTCCACCTGATCCAAAGTACCCTGGACTTATTAAACAGAAACAACAATATCCTTCATTATCTCTCAATGATCCAAAAGTATCAAATGTAGGTCCTGATACTATTGTTGATAAAGTAGAAGAAGCCATTGTCGCAGGAGAAGCTGTTGACAAACGAATCGAGGGTGTTTCAGGAAATATGATCTTATCTAATGGTTTTTGTTTTTTTGTTTCTTCGGCAGGTCAAGAGTTGTTTTATCCTACTACGAATATAAACTCAACCATTAATATTAATGCCTTAGAACATGGTGAAGAAAGTCGTTCTAATAGTACTTTTGGGTCTAGAATATTATCAAAACTTGGAATGGAGAAAGAAGCGAAGGAGGTTGCAGAAAGAGCAATTCATGGTTTAGGCGCCAAAGCAATTGATACTGGAGAATATGAAGTAATACTGGATCATCAAGCTGTTAACGAACTACTTTGCTGTATTGGTTTTGCTACATCTTCAAGATTCATAATAAATAATAATAGTTTTTTAACAGACAAAATAGGACAACAAATCTTTAATGAAAAATTAACATTAATTAATAATCCTCATAATCCTGAACATTTAGCTTCTAGACCTCTGGATGATGAGGGTTTAGCTACTCAACCTTTCCCTGTGGTTGAAAATGGTGTTTTAAAAAATTATTCATGCTCTCGTTTAGATGCAGCTAGATTGGGAACTAAAGCAATGGGAACATGCTTTACCATTTTTGGGGAAACATTAGGTTATCCATTTGCTGAAACTATGAAAGCAGGCACTTATAGTAAAGAAGAGATGATTTCAGAAATTAAAAATGGTTTATTGATTACCAATCTTCATTATGTCAATTTTGTTAATCCCCCAGTAGGGTCAATTACGGGAATGACTAAAGATGGCTTATTCATCATTAAAGATGGAAAAATGGTAGGATCAGCTAAAAACATGAGATTTACTGATGAAATTCCAAGAATTCTAAAAGAAATCGAAGTTGGAAAAGATCTCATACAATCTATTATACAAGCTTATGCCATTAAAAGTATAGTAGCACCAATAAAAGTTAAAAACTTTAGATTAACTAGCAAAACTTAATCCCAATTATTTAATCAATTTTAAATCATGATGTATTGATATATAGTTCTTTATAGAGCAAAATTGTAATAACAGCTGCCATCATTGTTGAAAATAAAACATCTGAAGCATAATGAGCTCCAATAATAATGCGAGATAAACCTACAAATAGACCCCATCCACATATTAAAATATAGAATAAAATCTTAATAACATCCGTATTCTTTCGATCTTTTACAGCAATCAATAAAGGTAAAAACATCCATCCCATTGCCGTATGACCGCTAGGAAAGCTTTGATCACCAGTGATCCCCTGTGGTAAAAACCAAGGAGAAAAATCTACAAAACCAGGAGCGAGGTCTCTAAATCGAACTCTTCCCCATAAAAGCTTCATTATTTGTACAAGTACTAAAGGATTGATAATTGCTAACAGCGAAATTATTCCTGCTAAATTTCTATAGTTCTTCCAATCCTTATTCCACGTAATAATTACATAAAATATCATCGGAATAATTAATCCCCATCCGGTATATAAATCTGTCTCATCACCTCCAAGTATGATAAAAAAGACTCCAACAATTACGGATATATAGGCAGGGATTTTTTGTAAATGTAAATTATTATTAAAACTTCCTAAGAAAGTTGATAACACTATAGCTATTAATGCATAACCCGGAACTTCACCATAATCTCTTCCGAAGATACCCCATTCTGAGCTATCATCCACGACAGCTTTTGATATCTCTAAATCTGTAAAACCAAAAACTAAAGCTAGTATAACCCACACTATAATAATAATTAACAATAGTTTTATAACAAATGACTCTCTAAATTTTTCAAGCATTCTCATACCTTTGTAGAGTTAATTGAATTAAAATTAATAAATAGAGAACTTTTTAATAATGATCCTAATTAGTTCTTTTTTTATTTAAAATATTCCATTATAAAATCAAATAGTATGTCTGGATAATCTGTGTAAATTGCTTTTACCTGTTGATTATAATAGTTTAATTCTATAACTTTCTTCATGCCCATTTTTGTATTAACTCCCCAAACGTAACAATTAAAGCCATTATCGATTATTATTTTAAATAAATCTTTAATATTTCTTGAAAATTTTAAGTTTATTATTTTGACATCTAATTCCTTTAATTTTTTAAAATTTTGAG
>JAHLWJ010000343.1 GCA_019057975.1 Promethearchaeota archaeon
GCCCAATTTTATCTGGTTCTAACCACATCACATATTAGAATCGCTTATACGATTGCAAAAATTCGGTCTAAATCATTTTTTAAGATAGTAAACAGTTTTGTTTTACAAATCAAATATTTTTATGATTTGTTAAAAATTTGAATTAAAAGTGAAATAAAAAATCAAAATTAAACTCTTGGGTACAGTTCTTTAAATTTCACTTTTCTATTAAAGAATCTAAAAAAATGTTGGTGAATAATAGTGGGACGAATAAAAGGGATTTTAGCCATATCGATTGGGATTTATATTTTAATTACGTTCCTCGGTATAATATTTCAAGTTTTAAGTATTCGACCAGATATAGCAATTGCTTTCATAGTTAATTTTATAGTTTTTTGGATTTTTACATTTCTGATCCCTGGAATACTTTCAATAGCAAGATATAAAATAAGCGATAAGTCGAAGTGGTGGTATATGATTGCCCCGGTAGCTTCACTTTTAATGTTAGTCTATATGATATTGATAATAAGTTTTTACGGAGATAATTTTTGGAATTATTTCGCTCAATATTTTATTTATGCCATAGGAGCATCAATACTCCTAAGTCTTATAATCATTTGCTATGCCCATCAGGAGGGTGGTTTCTGAATTATTACCAAAAAAAACTCCGAACTGCTTAAAAAATTAATTTTATCTGAATCAGATTAATATACAAATTTTTTTTTTTAATTTTCTTATTTTAAAATTAATCCAAATTGAATAATTACTCACTGCTTAGTGCAGGTTAAATGATATCATTTAACCCTAATTCATTTATAAGATTGTAAAAAATCAGTCTAAATCTTTTTTTAAGTCAGTAAATAGTTTTGTTTTACAAATCTTATCTTTTTGTGATTTAATAAAAATTTTAATTTAGTGAAAAATGATGAGAAAAAAAAAATTAAAAGTTTTAGTATTGATATTATTTTTGCTTTTACCAATAGAAATTATTACAAGTTCTTATACTAATAAGTTTCCTTTTTTATTAGTACAATCAGACGAAGAAATAGCAAAAACTGAAATAAAAATGTCACTGAATTCTTTTGGAATTGATTGGTTACCGGACGGGACGCCTATAAGTACGGCAAACAATAGCCAAAGGAATCCTCAAATTTGTAGCGATGGAGCTGGGGGTGCGATCATCACGTGGCAGGACTATAGAAGCGGATCGAATTACGATATTTACGCGCAGAGAATTGATTCCTCCGGAAACTTACAGTGGACCGCTGATGGTGTAGTTATATGTACAGCAAGTGATAGCCAATATAGACCTGAAATATGTAGCGACGGAGCTGGGGGTGCGATCATCACATGGTACGACTATAGAAGCGGATTATACTCAGACATTTACGCGCAGAGAGTTAATCACTTAGGTAATATACAATGGACTATAAATGGCACAGCTATCTGCACAGCAGGCGAATCCCAATTAGAGTCTCAATTATGCAGTAATGGGGCAGGTGGTGCAATCATTACTTGGATTGACTATAGAAGTGGATCTAATTACGATATTTATGTTCAAGAAGTTAGTTCTTCCGGAGGTATCGAGTGGAATATCAATGGTACAGCTATATGCACAGTAAATAATGACCAAGTTAATCCTCAGATATTTAGCGATGGATCGGGAGGTGCGATCATTACCTGGAAGGGTGCGGGTATTTACGCACAGAGAATTGATTCCTCCGGAAATTTAAAGTGGACTGTAAATGGCACAGCTATCTGCACAGCAAATGGTGACAAAAGAATTCCTCAATTATGCAGTAATGGGGCAGGTGGTGCAATCATTACTTGGTTTGACTATAGAAGTGGATCTAATTACGATATTTATGTTCAAGAAGTTAGTTCTTCCGGAGGTATCGAGTGGAATATCAATGGTACAGCCATATGTACAGCAAATGGTGACCAATATGCTCCTCAATTATGTAGCGATGGATCGGGAGGTGCAATAATTACATGGTACGATGGTAGAAGTGGATCCACTGGTCGTAATATTTACTCTCAGTCTATAAATTCCTCTGGAAATATACAGTGGACTAACAATGGCGTAGCTATATGTACTGCCAATAATGACCAATGGGTCCCTCAATTGTGTAGCGATGGATCGGGGGGTGCGATAATTTCATGGTACGATAATAGAAATATCGATATAACAGGTCGAGATATTTATGTTCAGCTTATTAATTCCGCAGGAAATGTCTTGTGGATATCCAACGGTTTAGCTATATGCACAGTAAATAATGACCAAATTAATCCTCATATATGCAGCGATGGAGCAGGAGGTGCGATAATTACATGGAACGATGGTAGAAGTGAAAACGACGATATTTATGCGCAACATATAAAATCGCCAGAATTAGAAGGTGGGGAGATTCCCTTTGTGATCATTGTTGCTATCGTTTCCTTCATTGGAATTGCAGTACTTATTGGCATAGCAACAACTTTAATAATTAAGAAACGCCGTAAAATTGAATAAAAACTAAATTCATCTTTTCTTTTTTCTTAATTTCTAATTATCGAAGCATCAAAAGTTAACAAACCTATTCATTAAATCGATATAAAAATGATAATTTAATGTGATTGTAAAAATTCAGTCTAAATTATTTTATAAGTCAACAAGCAGTTATATTCTGCAAATCTTAATTTTTGATTTAATAAAAATTTTAAAAAAAAAGTGAAATTCAATGAAAATTAAAACAAAAAAAGGAATATTATACTTAGGAGTTGCTTTTCTACTATGCCTTAACAGCATTTTTCCTTATATTCTCATTGAAAGTACCGTACTCGAAACGGATATTCAAGAAAAAAATCTACCAAGGCTTAGCAGTCAATATATTAATATAATTACTCCAGAAAATAAAACTTACATAGGAGGGATGCAAGGTTATTACCCTGCAACATATGGTTTTGAGAATGAGACACTAGGGTCAGATCCAATTGAATGGTTAAGTGCTCGTACTGGAGGGACCGTTCGTATAGTTGAAGAAGTAGGAACCCATAAGAATGTTGCAGAAATACGGGATATAGATAATTCTGGTTATGTTTCTTTTCTCAACCAATTTGATTCCAATAAAGTATCAGGAACAGTCGAATTCTGGGTAAGTACAAATGATACATCTAAAGCATTTTATATGAGGATCTTAGCATCCATTTCAGAAAGAGCCGTGATGATGAGAATCGAAAATAATTATATTTATTGTCAAGATTCTACTACTTGGAGGGTCGTAAAATCAATTTCAAATAATAAATGGTACCATTTCAGTATTGAATTTGATTGCTCAACTGATACTTACAATTGTTGGATTGATGGGAATCTAGAAGCAGCAGATTATGGATTTAGAGACAGTGATATTAGTTCAGTTAGTAAGATACAGTTATATACCACCAATATTGAGGTAGATTATGAGATATATGTTGATGCTGTAGGATATTCTTGGGATATTAATTACAATATTGGAGATAATTTTTATGAAGGACTATTGCTTAGTTTCACTAATAATACCAAGCTCGATTGGGTAGGTTATTCATTAGATGGTCAATCAACTAAAACTATTTATGGAAATACATCAATTCCAACACCTAATGATGGATTACATAGTATTCAATTGTTTGGAAATGACTCATTGGGAACGGGATATCATTCAGATAAAAGATGGTTCAAAGTTGAAGCATTTTCAAATAATTATATAGAAGACTTTACTACTACGACGTATATGGATGATCTTGCTACTAATTCTTCAGGATGGGGGTCTGGAGCCCTGAATTTACCGAACAAAAATTTAACTGTTAATGTTTTTGAAGCGCCAAGTAATTGGAGATCAAGCAAAGTTCAGATGTCTGGAGATATAGTATACTCTGCTAATTATTATAGATTTGAAATCCATGATATTAGTAATCCGAGCGAACCAATTCTACTTTCAGCGTATTCAGATGGTTGTTATGACTTCGTTATATCTGGAAACTATGCATACATAGCAGCTTATCGTCATGGATTAATAATATTGGATATTTCAGATAAAAGCAATCCTAGTCTTTTAGGCTCGTGTGATAACTATCAGACTCATTCGAGTATTACTGATTTATATGCAACGACTATTGAGATTAAGGGGGCATATGCTTACATTTGGGATATGATACATGAATTAATAGTAATCAATATTGCTGATCCTAGTAACCCCTTTAAAGCCGGAGATTGGCTTGAGAGTGGTGGATTTTATGGGGAAAAAATGATAATTAAAGACAATTACCTTTATTTATTAACTGGAAATGTAATAATTTTTGATATAAGCAGCCCTACGAGCCCATCAGATGTGTATACTTATAATACAGGGACCTATTATGACACAGGAGTTATTTCTGGCAATTACTTATATTTACCTGGACAATATACTTTAGACATCTTAAATATTATTACCCCTACAGCTCCTGCTTTTGTAAGTTCCACAAGTACTGGAGTATCTGGCCCACAGAGTATCGCTTTCGATAATACTTTTGTCTATATAGGAGGTAATAGAATTGCATCACCCAATAATTACGGATTAGTTGAAATATACGATGTTTCTAATGTCGTAAATCCTCAATTTGAATATAGGTATATATCTCCGTGTGCAGATCCTTCTCATAGTTCAATGATCGATACAATTGACGTAATAAATGGATTTTCGTTTATGTATGATTATAGAGGATATTATATCATCGCAGATTTCAATTTAATCGATCAATATGAAGCAATAGCTATTGGTCAATCGTCATCAATATATTCGGGAACATCCAATGTATTATTGACACAACTATTACTTACAGTTTCTGAAGAATTACCCTCGGATACAGGAATTACTTATTACATTTCCGCAGATAACGGAACCCACTGGGAGCAAATTATTCCAAATTCCGTTCATGCATTTGAATATCTAGGAAATCAACTAAAATGGAAAACTGTATTAACAACTTCTCACTTATATAGAACGCCACAATTAAATTCCTTAAGCATTGCATATTTACCATTATTAAATGGAACTATTTTATT
>JAHLWJ010000344.1 GCA_019057975.1 Promethearchaeota archaeon
TATTCATCAGTTCCAGCATCATAATTGTCAACACCTTCTTTTGCAACAAGAATGACACCATTTTCGCCATTCAAGATAACTACAAATGTTTCAACATATCGAGGTTCACCTGGAGCGAAATTTCCAACAGTAACATTGATTTCTTCACCAACCGTAGCTGGATCACCTGAAATTGAAGCTCCAGTAGCGACTTCTGCACCTACTTCGGAAGCAAGCTTTCGCATAGCGACTTCGTCACTACCTATCATTTCAGGAGTTGCATCTATTGCTTCAGGACCATAGTCAATAGCTTCACTTTTAGCTGCCATCCCCAAAATTAACAAACTACCAACATTTAAAAATGCGAAGACTATAAGTAATACAACAAATTTTTTTCTCATTTTTTAACATCACTTTATTTTTTTTTTTAAGATTTTTTTTCCATTTTGTAGAAAATCTCAAAATATTGAGATCTTAATGCCCTAAAAGCCTTAAAATTTTTTTGTAACCGTTGAAATTTTAGGCATTTTCAGTGATTTGCATATTATGACGTGTAATATATAAAGTTTTTTTTTTCATTTTACAAAAATGAAAACCAGAATTCAAAAACCATGTATCGCTTACACTCCTTTTATAATTCAATATTTTAAAATTGATTTTACTGTTAGATATCTTATATAACTCTTTATTCAAAATATTTCGACTTGTCTAAATAAAGCGAATTATTCCTAATTTGAAATACAAAAATTAGAAATTTCCTCTTTTTAATTCAAAAATACAAATTTCTAAGGACTGTTTTATCTTAGTTTTAATAATAAAACAGTAGCAAAGGATTTTAAAGTCTAAATCCTATTGAACTGTGACTTATTCTATTTATTTTTAAGCCTCATTTAATATTTTGAAATATTATTTTTAGAATTTCAGATTTTTAGTGTATTTATCGCTAACTTTATTAGAAAGAAGTGATTATATTTATATATGCTTGCAAGCGATATATATCCATATTTAGTTAAGATATCTGGAGTTAAATCACTTCTTTCCAACCATTATATGCTCGCATTTTTTAAAAAGTTTTGTGATGCAGTTGTTTCTCGCACGTGGAAATTCAAAAGAGCTAAAAACGCAAGATATAAGGATGAAGATTTTTTAAAGGTGTTTTTTTTCTCCGAAATTATCGGTAGATCGATTCATAATACCAGTGAAATGCTCAACGAGTATCTACTAAAGAATAAAAAAGGAAGACGCAAATTATTCTCTGATGGGAGAAGAAAACGCGTCATTCCGCATCAAACCGAAGTAAACAAGTATCTCCATAGGATTGGATTAAATAAAGCACGCAATATTTTGCGAACATGCTTGGATTTTCAACTAACGGAAGCTTTGAAACTTGGACTCATCTCGAGAAAGGTCAACATCCTCATTGACTTCACGGAACACCCCTATTATGGTAAGCGTGAGGATAAAATGATAAAGGGTACCAATCGGCAAAAAGGAACGAAGAAAATGCGGCATTACCTCGGGTTCTCGATTTTGTCGAAAAATGTTCATCTTTATGCAGGGTTGGAGCACGTGGCTAACGGACAGTCTAAAATACCCATAATCCTCAAATTCCTTGATCACGTGCTTGATCTTGGATTTGAGTTAAAATATGTCTTGATGGATCGAGAGTTTTATAGGGCAGTACTCTTGCACGAGATAAAGGCTAGGAACGGGAATACATTGATTCCAACCAAAGAATATAAAAAAGTTCGAGGAATGATCGAAGCCTACATAAAGGGAGAAGGAAATCGGGTGCGGAGGTACACGTTTTCCAGTGCCACCGAAGCAAAGCACCGGTTTTTTCAGCATGTTTACCTTATAATAAAAGCAAAACGCGGTTTCACTCTTCAAGGCGTGAAACGAGACTATCGAATGGGGAAAATATCTTTAGACGATGCCCGGAAGCGGGTGTTTGCCATCATGACTACCGAGAAACCTAAAGGAAAGACAAGTTCTTGGGCGTCCCGCACTTCATTATTTTATCGACGACGATGGTTGATCGAAACGGGATTCAGCGACTTAAATCGGATCAATCGTCGATGGAAATCAAATCACGATAACGTGCGATATCTTGACATGCTGGTAAGACTCATGCTTTATAATTCATGGAAAATGAACAGAAAATTGATTAAAAATGCCAGAACGCGGGATGGAAAATCGAGAAAGTGGACACTTCTTCAAAATCAGGATTGCTTGAAGCACCTATTTTTTACATATGAGAAAAAATCACAGGGGGTGATTGGTTAAATTTACGATAATGTCGGCTTTCCGACCATGGAAATTAATAGAAAAAAAAATAAATACTTGAATACTAATAAAAAAAAAAGAATTTATATTTTTATTTTGAAAATTGTTGTTTATATTACTATGTAGGTACTACCGAGAATGAATAATCCGCAATTCCTACTCGAGGAGTAATAGCTAATACTACATCAGGGTATCGAAGATCTTCACCAGGTGATGAAAGGAAATCTGCTAAATTTATAAATCCATCATTACTAGCATCTAATTCCAACTCAACTATTAAATCGTAATGATATTCTCCATCCCAGAAATCTTGTCTTAAGACAGTAACTATAAAGCTAGTTACTGGAGGATCATAATCAGACCAGAAATCACCTTCACCCACCAGTGTTCCATCAATTTCTACATTATCTATCCACCAACCTGGCCATTGAGAGCCCCAATCTGTCATATATCGGAATCGAATAATAGCAGCTCCAGTATATCCTGTAAGATCAAAACTCATTGTTGTCCAACCGTCACTATTACCTGTTAATCCAGGGAGATTTTCTTGGATTATATCTGTAGTTCCTTGGTGTTCAGAGGTAGTAGCATCATTTGCTAATGTTGTCCAGGTTACACCTCCATCAGTGGATATTTGAGTTATCCCAAAATCCCAACCAGGTTCGATAATGTATTGAGTATCGAATGTTAAAACTGAAGAACCAGTTAAATCTGCGTTAAAAAATAGATTTAATTCTGATAAGGGTTCAGAGGCACCTGAATACCACGCTGTACCATCTTTATCCCAGTGTGGTCTCCATGCATATTCATCTCCATAAAAGTACAAATCAGATCCATATTGCCATTTTAATTTGCTTAACAAAATGTAATCTGTACCATATGAACCGACCAAAGAAACACCTGTATCAAAACCAAGTATCGAAAACGTGTTTCCAAAATCAGTTCCGGAAATATCTGTAGGCCATTTATCTTTTACTTCATAAACTCTTACTTCATTAGCGGTTTTAGTATCAAAATCGATATGGGTATAGCCTGTTTGCATTAAATTAGCTAATGACCAATCATGAAATACATCATCAAATGTTATACCTTCTGGTAGAAGACCTTCAATACCAGGGACTCCTGTAACACCATTTTGAACATAATTCTTTAGGAATTCATCTCCATAGTTGTCTACTAAATATGTTGAGAAGAGTAAAGCCTGACCGTAATCAGCTAGGATATTAATACCACCTTGATCACTCCATTCAGTAAGTGAATTATCAGGTGTCGCAAAAAAACTATTAATATCGTTCCAAGGTGTAGGATATTCACATAAAATTTCTGCAAATGTTGAACACCCTTCATTCATAAAAGGTGTTTTGACTTCTTGATAGTCATCATGGATAAGATGTTGATATTCGTGTGCTAGTGTTGCTTCATAGTTATGAGCAGGTTCCCCTAGATAATTCTCCCAATTATAAGCATCAAGAGAAACAAGATTTCTGTCGAACCAACCTTCGAGAGTAGGGCTAAAGGTACCTATTACAAAATATGGATAGGTAAAGTCATAATAGTTATCATCTCTAATATTTGATACTAAAACTATACTTTTACCATCTTCATCATAGTAGGTATCTGGTGGTAATGGGGGATCAAGAAAATAAGGAAATATTGCCCCTGATCCATCATGAAAGTCAGTCATACCAAAATAACTTGTAGTTTGGGGATAAATAATCTCGTCAAATTCATCAGCTAAATATTGACACTGCTCATTTGTTATTACTGGTGTTGGTCTTGGATCTCCTTCACCCCAACTAAGATCTAATTGAATCCAAATTTCGGCATTTTCTCCAACAGCTCTTAATTCAAAAGGTTGTAAGAAATAATAACCAAAGAAGTTATCTATTGAAACAAATAATTCTATATCTCCAACATCAGAGGCAGTTCTTAATGAACTAGAAGCGAATTCTAAATCTAAATCAACCATTTTGAAAGGCAATTCTCGATTTCTTATATCATAACCTACATCAATTGGTTGATAATTAGGGAATTCGATTGTGGGTTTAGCTGCAGTATTTATAAAGAGAATTCCAACAGTAGTAATATTCAAGAGAATGATGGTTATTAATAATAATGCTTTTTGTATTTTTCTCATTTTTATTCTATCTCTTTATTTTTTTATAGATTTTATTTTTCTTTTTTCCAGTTTAATGTTCAAATATCTAAAATTGTTTAAAATTTGAAGATATTACCAAAGACATTACTAAAAAGTCTTAAAACTTCTAATTGGATTTCTACCTAAAGAAATTCACGACTATTTTAGTGAATTCATTATTTCTCCATTTGTTTTTAAATTTTATCCGATAGACATGATATTTCGAAATAATCTGAAAAGATTATTATCTGTTTGAATATCTAGAATCTTTTCAATATTTAGACAGAAAAAGTGAATCTAAAAAAATTTATTTTTAACTTAATTTGAGAACTTAATGTCTAAAAAAGATTTAAACAGATTTAGTGTTAAAGACATTTCTTTTATTAATGACATTAAATCTATAGCGGTAATTGGTCCCTCGAAAAAGAGAGAATACTTCTTCTTAAGAAATCATGCTGAATATTTTAAAGGTCCAATTTATGCGGTACATCCTAAAGTCGAAAATATTCCTAATTTTGAGAAAAAGAACATTTTTCCATCATTGGATGATATTCCTGGAGAAGTCGATTTTGCTTTTATTGCTGTTCCTCCATCACAAATTTTGGAAGTTATTGATGATTGTG
>JAHLWJ010000345.1 GCA_019057975.1 Promethearchaeota archaeon
ATTGTTCCATCTTTATTTTCTAGAGTTGAAAATACAAGATCAGGTTCTTTATAAATATCGTGCTCTTTGATACCCCATTTATGCCAATATAAATTTAAATATTTAACATAGTCTCTAGGATTCCCTTCATCATAAATCGGTGTTTTCAAAAAACCTTGTAATGGTAAAGAATTAATTTCAAAAATACCTTTTTCATTATTAGGCAAAATAGATATATATTTTGGGATTCTATTCATAAGAGATGATTGATAGGCGATTTTAGCAGAAATTTCATCAAATTGAATTGGATGAATAGGATGTCCTTTAAATTTATCAAAATACTCTTCAAATATATGTTTTTGAGAACCATTATCTTCAAGACATGAAAAAATGCAAATTTCTCCCATTCTTATTGAAAAAGTTAAACTGAATATCTCATCATGATAATCAAAATTATCTTTTTTATTATCATATATCTGAGATTTTAGAATAAACATTGACCAAGGGACAAAATCATTAAAATTAAATTTAAATCTCACAGATTGTAGAAAAAGATGTAAACTTCCAAATTTCTCTAAAAATTCGGGATTTAAAATTGTTTCCGAATTTGGATCATGTAGCTCTAATTTTAATGAAAGCTCTTTAAACAACAAACCATAGAAAATTTTCAAAATCCATTGATAGACAATTAATTCATCAAGTTTAATAAATTGATTATATCCCTTATCTAAACTGTCTTCTATTATATTTTCAATTCTACCTAAATAAATATTATTACATTTTATACAACAGGGAATTGTCAATTGTCTATATTTAATTTTTGTTTTATTTAATAATACTAATTCAGTATCCCATAAATTATATCTTCTCAATAACCACTGTGGAAAAATATGCTCCCTGGTATGCGCCTCTCTTAATAATTTTCCACATAAAAAACACTTATCATAAGTAAATGACATATCGTCAAAGGGCTTATAAATAACTAGTTTTTCATCCATCTTGTTAATCCACTCTAAATTAACATTATTGTAATAAATATAAAAGTTTTAAGAAATGTTATAAAATTTTTCCCTCCCCCGTGGTACCCCCTTCTGAAAAAGGTTGGGATAAAAGGATTAAAAGTTGCGGAATTTACGTAATGTTGAGACCAGCATCTTTACATCTCTCTTTTATCATTTCCAAAAATTCTTGTAAAATATCAAGATTTTTATCAGGTTCACTGTAATGATATGATCTATCATTATGCTTAGAAATGTAGAGGGATTTGCGATAAGCGTGATTTAGATTTAAATTCCATTTTTCATATTCGATTAACATAGAATCCCCATATCCAGATCTAAGAATTCTATATTCCATTTTTAAAACCTTCTGTAAATTTTTCTTCCCAATTTCATCTAAAATCGTTTTGATATCAATATGGATATGTTCTAAATCATCGGAAGCTAGTCTATTATAGAGATTCTTAAATTTTTCTTCTAAATAATTTTTTTGATAATCTCCAGCATTATATATATGACTTGAGATAATTGCAATAGGTTTAATAACTTCTCCCTTGCCTAAATATCCAACCTGCTTCATAATCTTTTCTACAAATTTAATATACTCTATAGCTAGAGGTTTCTTAATAGTTTTTAAATCTAAATGCTCTAATCCATGTTGATACTTACTTCTATCCCTGTGATATTTTTTTACAAATTCATTATATTTTGGCACCTCAGGATAAAAAAATTCTAAAATTTCTTTATATAATTCCCTAAAATCCCTAGTTCTATTTTTTTTATCATTTGTGTATACTAAATCTTCCCTCTTCTTTTCTATTCCAATTAGCATACAAACTTTACTAAGTACATTATCTGCTATATAATGCCCTAATTCATATACTTCACTCATTTCATTTTTAGCTATAAATTTTCCAACCGCTAACATTCTTTTAAGAGTATCAATGCGGTGTTTATTATAATCAACAAACATATTATCTAAGAATTATCAATTTATGAAAGGAATTTATATTTCTATGATTTATAACACGATTTAGTTATATAAATAAGAGAGGTTTAAGGATTAATAATTAATATAGCAATAATAATGAAAAATTTTGACTGTGGATTACAAAGAAGTATTAGGATTTATATAATTTTAAATTATTAAGAATAACAAGTCTCAAATAAATTAATTGGCTAAATAAAAAATAAAGAGATACTAAATTACTTAATTAAATATAACAAGTTAACCTGTGAAAAAACTAGAATTAATGCAAAAAGTATTTATGGAATGGCTAAGAAAAACGGAAAATACAATAAATCATAATAAAATTGATTTCAATAGTTTAATAGAGAAAAGATTAATTGACATCGCGAATGAAAATGGTTATGAATATGTTATGAAGTTTGAGGATTTAGGAACTAACAAAATTTTACTAATTTTTCGGAATAAAACGAATCTTAAATTTATTTCAGCGTTTACTAATGAAAAGGGTTTCAGTGACGAAGAATTAGATCATATATACTAAAATAGAAAATATTCCAATTTGATTTTATTTTCCCTTTAGTGTATCTCTTACATTTTACCTCCCTCCCCCGTGGTGCTCCCTCTTAAAAAAGTAGGCTTTTAATTAAGTAATTTAAACATCCCTCAATTATAATGTTTCACCTGTCAACCCATCAATCAATTGAGCCCAGATTTCTAATTTCCTTCTTAAAAATTAGGTATTTAGTTTATAATTTGTTATGTGGTTTAAAATCTGGAACTTGCATTTCTTCTCCACAATTTTTACATAAAACAAGAGGAATTATACCAGATCTTATCTCTCCATGTTGCATATTCTCTAATGAGGGTTTTCCCCAATTCTTTACCTCCTCTTTTGAAAATTCATAAGGAAATGTTTCTCCACATTTTAAACATGTAATATTATGTATTTCAGTAATTAGCATCACCAATATAAATAATTTAACTTATCTATCAAATATATTCTTTAATTTTTATTGTTATGGATTTCTTTCTTTCAATCTTCATTACCTCCCTCCCCCGTGGTGCCCCCTCCTAGAAAAGTAGGGGAATAAAAATCTCTTCCTTTTGTATTGTTGATTTGGCCAGGAATTCTTTTCTTTTTAACTCATTTAGAATATAATACTGATGTAATTATTTCATTATTATCTATCATTTTAGTTTATTCTCTTTTATAATATCTACCCGTGTATTCATAAATCTTATAAGGTTTTGATTTATCCATATAGGACTGAGCATTATCCATATTTCCAATATTCCGACAAAAATCACTTCCGTTAGAACTTCTAATATCCGTTTTAGAGAGATTATATAGAATATCATAACCAAAACAAATTTTAGAGTTTTGGTAAAAATTTTTTAAATCTTTACCTTTTTCTTCTAAAATTTTTGCTGAGTTTGCAGGACTACCTGTAATAATAAGTTGACTTTTTGCTTTCTTTCCAATTTTTTCAATTTTAATTAGACCAAAATCTATTCCGATTCTAATATTCATTTCAAAATAATTACGTTTCAAGTAATACGGATTTAAAATTTCATTTAATATTTCAGATATCTTTAGAGCACATTCTAAAGAATTTTGACATCGTTCTTCTTTACTTCCAAGAGAAAATGAAACCATAGCACCATCCCCCGTATATTTATCAATACTTCCATCAAAATCATCTACACAATGAAAAAAACAGTGTAAAGCTAATCCTAACCATTCTATGTACTTTTCTTCACCGAACTGACTCATCATTTGTTTTGAATCTACAACATCAATAACCAACACAGCAGCATCAACATTTCTTATACCCCCTGTAGCTAATTGATTTGTATCTACAGGAACTTTCCGTCCAGATTCTTCTGGATGTTTTCTTCTTTTTTCTAAAAACTGTTCCATTACAGTCTTATAATGGTTAAGATGCAAAGCCTTCACCAATCCATATGTGAAAATGTTTTTAAATTTAATTTAATTAACTAAAAAAATATTCTACACCAAAATTCATATATCTTATAAGGTTTTGAATTATCAATAAATGATTCTCCCTCAATTGTTCCTACCTCAAAATACAAACTATAACCTTGATCACATTGATATTTAGTCAAATCTATGCTTTTAAATACATCATATCCAATACAATTTGTGCAACTATGTTTAAATTGGAGTTTTTTTCCTAAATCCATTTTAGACATCTTAATTTATTATGCACTTCACGATATTATTAGATAATTACAGACTGCTAAAATAAAATAACCACTGATTAGGGAAATAATTCCAAAAATTAAAAACCTCAATGCCCATTCGTACTTATCGTATTTTAATTTATTAATTCCTGCTAAAGTATAAATTTCCTTTAAATAATCATCTATAATTGCTTGATCATTCATTTCCAAGATCTTTTTTTTATAACCGTTAAAATGTGTCTTTAGAATATTTTCAAAAAAAATACAATTCTCTAATTCTTCCGAAAGCCGAGCTTTTATTACTAATATAGAAAAAACAAATGAAATAACTAAGAGTACTAATCCTAGAAGTGAAAAAGTATTTAATAGTATTGCGTGAATTTGAAGATTTTTATTTAATAGTTCGATAAAATTTATAGTAGTAACTCCAAAAATTAAAGGAGTTAATATTGAGTTAATTCCTAAGATGATATTTGCTTTTGTATCCGCTAATCTTATTAACCCTTGATTATGATCAAATACAGTCTTGATATAGTCAATTTTTTGTGTTTGATCCTCTGGCATTTTGAATTATCAACTTTTTAACAATTTAATATTAATTATTATCTTTAATCTTAAGTTTAAAAAGAAATTCTATTTATTTATTTTTAATTCATTTTTGGTTAACAATATTTTTTTTATTAAAAAAATAAGATTTAGATTGCATAGACCAAAATGCAGCAATAAATATTTGTAATTGGATTGCTTTTATTCAATAGTTCCAAGCCTTCATCAATTTTATAGGAATTTTATCTCCCTCCCCCGTGGTGCCCCCTCATAAAAAAGTAGGTGGGTGATATATGAGATAAGATTTTTTATTTAAA
>JAHLWJ010000346.1 GCA_019057975.1 Promethearchaeota archaeon
AATAAATCAATTGAAATCGTTATTAAATTCAATAATTTAACTGATAATGATTTAAAAAATCTAGATCCTCAATTTATTGATCCTGATGATAAAACAATAACATTAAAATTTAATTCTGTGTGGAATGAAAAAGAAAAGTTTCCCCTGAAATATTGCAATTTTGTACAATTTATTGATGATTTACCAGAGAAGACTATTACTGATTTTAATTTTGAAGCAAAACAGAATTTTCAATATTATTTAATACCAAGTGTTAGAGAAGCAAAAGATGCTATAAAAATTAAAGGAAAAAGTGATCTCAATGAAATATTGAGAATATTTTTACCTAACTTTAGAATTTCTATTAATGCTTTAAAGAAGGAAATTATTACAAATTTCAATTTATTTTTAGAAAAAATTGAAGACTTAGATTCTTTTGAAGAATTAAAAGACAATATATCTCTTGAGTTTAATAAATTTCAGGAATTACCATCTCAATTTAAAGAAGAAGATAAAATTGTTTTTCTATCAATTTATGATGAGATTAAAAGACATAAGACTATGGTTTATGAAATTCTCTCGGAAAATGAGGACGATATTTCAAATGGATTTATTGAAGAGATTAAGAACATTCTTATGCGAATCTGTGAAAAATTAGATATATTTCAAAAGAGACTTGAAAATCATCTTTTATTAAATAAACTGAGAGCAATCTTTACGGATTTAAAAGGAGTTAAGGAATTGAATCAAGGTTTTAAGCATGTTATAGAATTAGTTATGCCCAATATAAATTTAGAATTATCATTTTTAACGATCAATGATAATGAGTTATTTAATAAGGCGATTATTGAGATGGATTCCTTTTCTTTATTCGAACAAGGAACGGGCTACCAAAGTTATTTTGTTATTGCTTTAAAATTACTAAAAATAAAATCAATTTTAGACACTACTCATATTAAAAGTGTTTTCTTGGCAATTGAGGAACCAGAAGCTTATTTACACCCCCATCTTCAAAGACAATTAATAGAAAATTTAAAATTGATTCAAAAAGAATTTAAAGATAAATTTGAAATTGACATACAATTTATATTCACTTCTCACTCTTCAAATATTATTAAAAAAATGGAGTATAATGAACTCAGAATTCTCCGAAAAAATAGAGAGGGCTTTTCGGATTGCATAGAAATTCCAGATAAAATTCTTGATATTATTCTCGACAATATTTTAGGAGCTCAAAAAAACAATATAAAACTGAGAAAACGTAAAAGACAACCACTAATAAGCGTTTTTAGCAAGATTTTTTCATTTTATCCAGAAATCTTCTTTTCTAAAATAGTTATTTTAGGAGAAGGTCAAACGGAGGAAGGTGCAATCCCTATTTTTGCATCAATATTAGATTCGGATTTTGATATTTTTGGAATTTCATATCTCAACACTGAAGGGGAAGGAAATATTGAGTATTATGCTAAAATTTTAAATATTTTTTCTATTCCTTATCTTTTTGTTAAGGATAAAGATAAGGGTCAAAATATTACGGAACTTGAAAATGCTTACATAACAGAAAGGAAAGCCTTTGAGGCTGAAATATTGGAAAGTGTTCCTTTGCATAAAATCTTGAATGTTTTCACTGAACTGTATGACGATGACACAATTAATAATATTTGTATAGATATGAAAAATAATGAACCTTTACTTAGTACGTTAAGCGGTATAGATGAAATTTTCAAGTATTTAAAAGATAATCCTGATTCATATGAAGAATTAAAAAAAATATTTTTGAAATGGTTGAAAAAACGTAAAAGTTTAATGCTCGGAAAATTAATTGCTCAGAAATGCGAAAATGGTGAAATCCCAAATGTATATAAAAAAATCATAACGGATGCAGTAAATTATAGTAAGAATGGTGGTTTGAGTGGTTAGGGATAAATCGCAAGAAAAAGTAATCTATGCAGATGTGGATGATTCAATGGTCATAATTGCGGCCCCAGGATACGGAAAAACATATACAATGGCAAGAAGAATTGAGTATCTTGTTAACAATAATAAATTAGAGGGAAATCGTAAGATATTAGGGCTTACATTTAGTAATGCAGCGGCAAGTGAAATGTATAAAAAACTTGAAGTTCAAGACCCTAGCCTTAAAAAAAGGGTTAATATAATTAATTATCATGCGTTCTGCTATAAAATTTTAAGAAGATTTGGTTATAAAATAAAATATCCTAATGATTTTTCTATTCTTACTGAAAGTGAAAGAAAGAGCGACTTATCAAATGCACTTCTTGAAACTGGAGTAAAAGAAACAAATGTAAAATCATATTTAGATAAATTAGAAGAATGGATTTTAAATAAAAAAATCCCTCCTTTTTCAACAGGAATTACGAATGGATATACAGCTATAATAGAGAAAGCTTATAAATATTATGTCCAAAAACTTTTAAGTGAAAATAAAATAGATTTTGACCTAATTATTGAAAAAGTAATAGAATTATGGCATGCTATTCCCGATATATTAGATTTATATAGGAAAACTTATCAGTATTTAATAATCGATGAATTTCAAGACACTAATTATCTCCAATATGGAATAATTAAATTATTAATAGAAGGAAATGATTCAACTGACTTTAATGCAAGGTTACCATTTCAATGTTATTGTGATCCATATCAATCAATATATGTATTTCAAGGCGCATTATCAGAGAAATATAAGATCATCCTTCAGGATTTTAAACCTAAATTAATGTCTTTAAAAAAAAATTATCGAACAACATCTAAACTTATTCAAAACATTTGTCTTCAATTAAGAGAGAATAAAAGAATAGCTAACGACATAGATCAGACTGTTGATTTTATTATCTTCAATAATCAAGAAGAAGAATCTAATTTTTTAATAAATAAAATAAGAATAATCATTAAAAATGGTATACCCTTAGAAGACATATGCATTATAGCACGAACCTATGAAAGATTGGAAATTATTAAATCTTTTTTAGAAAATGAAGATATCGACTTTATATATCTAAAAAATTTTAGAAGTGAAACGATTGAAGACAAATACAATGCAATATTTACTATTTTTAATAAAATAATAGCAAGAAAAATTAAAAAAGGTAAAATATCTCAAATATATCTTAAAATTTGCAAAAAATATAATTTTAACATGGAAGAAATAGTAATTAAAACTATTTATGAATATATTGTCAGATATGAGTATAGAATCCGTAGAAAAAATTATGAATTATGGCAAGAAGCACAAATGATTAAAAATGATATCCTTTTAGAACTGAACTGGGGATCTATTGTTAGGGAAAAAATAAAAGATAGAATTTTCTTATCATCCGTTCATCAAGTTAAGGGATTAGAATTCAAACATGTTCTTTTTATAGGTATTGAGAATTATGAATTGCCTTCTGGTCGAAATTGTTATAATAAATGTAATAAGAAACTTGACATAGACTTGTCAGAAGAGATTAATATTTTTTATGTTGGAATTAGTAGAACAATTCATGAATTAATATTTACAGCTTCGAGAGAAGTGTTAAAATGGGGTCAAATAAAGAAGAGAGCTCTCAGCTGTTTTATAGAAAAAATTGATAATTTTGTTCAATTCATTGATTACAAAACTAGTAAACCTATTAAATACTTAGATAATAAATGTTGGAAAAAAAAATAAATTGATATCTATCAAGAGTTTATAGGTAAAAAACTTTTTAATAGTTTTTTTTAGACAATTTTCATTTACTATTCCTTTTTGGGGCATTTTTCTCCCTCATACCAAGTACCTTTTAATGTATCACATTGTTTTTTCGTTAATTGTCCACAATAAACACCCGCTCCAGCAGTATAGACGCATGCCCCCTTTTTTTCATCATTAATTTCTGTCTTTGCTATTGCTGCTCTTCTTCTTTCCATTTCTTGTAAGATTTCTTTTTCTTTTGTCATTTTTTGCTTCACTTTATTTTAGATTTATTCTAAATCATTCTCTATTTATTTTCGACTTTTGTTTAATCAAATTATTTATGCATTTCTAGAAAATTAAATTACCTTATATACTTTTAATTTCGCCTTTCTTTTTTTACCTACTAGTTTCTCAAATGTAGAACTGCTAATATTTAGAGCATACCAATAAACAAGAGAGGGATCTCCATAATATTTAGAATTTTCTGGTTTATAATCATGAATTTGACCACATTTAGTACATACAATATCAATATAGAGTTCCATATCAGGATCATATCTTATACTACCCTAATTTAATCCTAATTCTTGTATTAACTTAAGCTCTTTTAATAAATGTAATATCTTATAAAACACGCACCTTACCCCTTTTTGAGGCGGTTCCCACCTTCTCTTTCTTTTTTTAAACATGTGATCCTGTAAAAAAATAAGTAAAAAAGAAGGATATATGAAAAAAAAGAATATATAACAGGAGAATACGAGAACATATCTGTTATACTTAAATAAAATCTTAAAACCTAATTTAAAATTAGTGATTTTTAAAAAAACTCTAAAAGTTTGAATTCGCATGTTTCTTCAATTGAGCTATATTTTCAGCATTTAAAATATGTAAACATCCTAAACTATCGATTTACCTATTTATAAAGGAAAAAAAACCATCACTCTCTTTTTTATTTATAGCGATATTGTTTATTTTGATTTGTGCTTGAAGTTCAAAAACACCAGGATTTCATTGAAAAAAAAATAACCGAAACAGCGTATCGTTCCCATAATTTTAATGTCATACCGCCAATCATCGGTATTATAATCTCAGATCAATATGGAAACACCTTAACCGTTTTTGAGTATGATTCAAAAAACGAGAATGGTTACGGTCCAATTAAAACTTATTTATCAGGAGGCGAAAAAGATCTATTAGAAATCGACTTGATTTCGATGTATTTAAGTTCGTTTAAAATCTTTGCGGGGCAGACTAACATACAAAACTTGTCGCACCTTGAGATTTATGGTTCAAATATTAAGGTTCAGATATATTTTTTATT
>JAHLWJ010000347.1 GCA_019057975.1 Promethearchaeota archaeon
TTTCTTGTTACCATCTAGATCATAAACATTAACTTTTTCCATAGAATCACAATCTTTAATTATTTTCTTTGTTGACTTTCTCTACTAATAAATGTTATCTCAGGCGATTTAACCGTAAAGGATTTTATAGGTCTTATTGTTTTTCTTATTCTTACTAATCGATTTTTTGGTCCAGGTATAGAGCCTAATATAAGAAGATAATCACCGTTTATATTTCCATATTTAACAAACCCTCCCTTCGGGTTAATTTCTTCTTCATTTTCTCCAATTACCATAATCCTCTTATGATATTCTGTTCTCTGATGAAATCCTAATTGTCCCGGACGTGGAACGGTATAAAGCACTCTAGCAGGATGCCAGGGACCAATGCAAGCAACAGCTCTCCTTATTTTACTGTTCTTCCTTGTTAGTATTTTAACGCCAAATCTTTTCACAGGGCCTTGGAATCCTTTTCCTTTAGTGACTGATAATATATCGACTAGCTCTCCTTCGGTTAATACATCTCTAGCCTTAATTTCTTTTCCTAGTAAATTTAGAGCATAAGTAAATTCTTCTTTTGGACTTCCAATAGAATTTATTTTAATTTCAATAAGATCTGGCTTTTTTCTTGGAATGGATGTAAGATGGGGTTGAGTTTGAAAAATCCCTCTAATTTGGCAATTGTAATTAAGGGCGTTTAATAATTTTTCTTTATGCCCTTCAAAATCATACTGTTCTTTAATTGGGACGGTAATTTTTCGACTAAGATAATCATTCAATTCGGGTGAAAAAATATCTCCTACAGTATATTTACCATAATCGTCTTCATTATACACCCTTATGCCAATCAGAATCAGAGGTGGTACTTCAACAACCGTAACAGGTTTCATTAGTTCTTTTCCAAAATAGGGGCTATTTTTCTGATCTTCTATATAAGTAATATGTGTCATACCTGCCTTGAAACCAGCATATCCTAAAAACATAACATCATCAGATGTATCTAACCAGTGTCTTACCCGACCTTTAGTTTGGGCAGCTCTTTTTCTTGGAAGAAACGCTAAAGAGCCGTGCCTTGGTGCGTGTTTTTTACGGTGTCCCATGAATAATCACTTTAAAGATAAATTGTTAAATTGTTCACAATAAAAAAAGTTTTTCATTCAGAAATAACATTTAATTCCCTTAAATTAATAAAAATGGACTTTTTAAATTTAAATTAAAAAAATAATTATAGATGACATCGAAAATAGATAAATTAAGCTATTTCCAAATAAAAGATGCTTTGGATGATAAAGAAGAGAAGAGATTAATAATAAATTGTTTAAATTGTTCAAATTTAGAAGAAGGTAGAAATTTCACACGTGAATGTATTTATTGCGTACTCAAAATTCTCTACTTAAACAAAAGTAGCATAGATAAAACCACTTCGGTAAAAAGACGCGAAAACTTAATTGAATATAGCCAACTTTCATCCATTTTAGGTTTTTTTAATAAAATTAGTTCTATTAAAAAGATTTGGAAGAAAATAGATAATATTGGGAAAATAAAATGTAAATATCAAGAATTTAATTGTAGAATAGGAACTTTATACAATTTTCCTTTTTCTACTGAAACTAATACTATCTATGAACCAATTTCGGTTTTGAGTTATCTTCTTGATAAAATAAAAGAACTAAAAGGAACAGAAGTCATCAATTTTGATTGTCAAAAATGTACTAGAAAAGTTTTAACCCTTTTAGAAAACATCTTAGATCTATTTAATAAATTAGATATCATTCAAAAATTCAAAAAATTTTCAATAAAAGACAGCAGTGCTGATTATATTATAAATTTTTACAATCATATCGTATTTGAGACACCTCTCACTTCAATAACCAATGAATTCTCAAAAAATTCTATTATTACATCAGGAAGCGATTTGGTTGAAACATATAAGATTGGAAAGAACAAAATTTTTCAAATACTAATTTTTGATGTCATTAACGAATACGAGAAACATTATGTTGTTAAATTTTCATTACAATCATCTGGAGAAGAAGATTTCTTTAAAAACATTGTAAAAGACACGAAGAACAACTTAAAGCTTCTTGACTCTGATAAGATTATTCCTCTAGAGGAATTAATAAGCTTGTATCAAATGAATGCTAAGCATTATTTAGCTTCTAAATACAAACTTTCTGAAAACGAAATAGAAAGCATATCATTTGTTTCTGCTTTGCATAAATTAAAAATAGAAAAAATTTTTCCTTTATTGATAGACGATCAAATTGAAGAAATTTTTTTAGATTCTCCAAAGGAAAAGGTTTATATTAACCACCAGAAATTTGGGCGCTGTAGAACTGATATAAAATTAGATTTAAACGATATTGAGAGATTAAAAACATTTCTAAGGTTATACAGTGGAAGAAGACTTGATTTTTCAAATCCAAGTATTAAAATTGTTATTAAAAACAAATACTTCTATTGTAGATTTGCTATCGATGTAGGGCCAGTTCAGTTATACAATTTCGCATTAGATATAAGAAAATTAAATAAAAATATATATACAATTCAAGATTTACTGAAAAATGGCACTCTTAATCCCACGATTTCTGCTTTTTTATATTTTCTGATTTTAAGAAGAGTCAATATAACGGTTACTGGCGAAACTGATACCGGAAAAACAACTTTAATTAATACTTTAGATCTATTAACACCTAAGGAATTTCGGAAAATATATGTAGAAAATATAATTGAATCATTAAATCAATCACAGTTTCAAAGACATCAATTAAAATACCAAGTGGATTCTCTTGAAGAACAATCAACACGTCAAACTTCTAAGCAAAATCAAATTAAAAATTTACTCCATCGTACTCCAGATCTTATTTATTTAGGAGAAATTTTAACTAAAGAGGAAGCTGAAGCGCTTTTTCAGTGCTTAGCTGCGGGTTTAAAAGGTTTTCAAACAATTCATTCTAACAATATTGATTCGTTTTTGAATAGAATTATACATCACTTCAAAATTCACGTTTCATGTTTAAGTGATTTAGGATTAATAATTTTAATGAAGAAGAATCGGCAAAGAAGAATTATCGCCTCGATAGTTGAGATGAAAAGCAATATAGTCGAAGCTAATGAATTTTATACCACTCTTTTCAACTTTGAACCTCATTTAAAAAATTGGAGTGTTTTTAGTTCTTTGTATGCATCAAATTTAGTTGAACAAATACGAAAACATGAGGATCTTTCTCAAGATAAATTCCAAATATTTATTGAACTTTATAAAGATGTCTTTAAAACGCTTCACCAAATCGATAAATTGGACATACATAAGTTAATCAAATTATTTGATCAACTGTCGTTTTATTCGTTAACAAATATTGAGACTCTTTGTGTGTTTTGGGAAAATTGGAAAAACTCATGTAGTTTAAATTCATAAATTTCAAATATGATATATGACAAATCTGTTAGAAAAAGCATTATTGACAGGTTTTGGATTATTTATTCTAATTATTTTCATCTCACTAATTAATCCTTTTATAATTAGTATTTCTGAATTTAATAGCGCGATTAAAAATGATGTAGAGAAATACAACAACTTTTTTAATGAAGTAGATACTGCAATTCTTTATGTCATTGAGAACCCTGATGTAAATTACTTAGATATTATTGAATACCCCGAAAATTTAAACATATCACTAACTGAAGGCTATGTTAAATATAACTTCTTGATAGAAAACGAAGTTCAATACAAAATTTATGAATATGTGAAACCTTTCATTAGCTGTGCCTATATTAACCTCTCTTCTTCACAATATCTCTTAAATGTTTCATGTAATTCTAATTATATTAATGTTCAATTCAAATAATTAAGAGTTATAATTATAATATGGATTTTATTAATAGTCTGATAATATTATGCCAAAAAATTCATCCGTATAATATCCCTAAATTCAGATATAGAAAATTGGAAACCAGATACAAATTGATGTATGAAAAAGAATTCAATCTCCATGAAAATGATATTAATAAAGCTAGCTTTATCATATTTTTAATGTCGTTCATTACATTATTCATTACTTCCATCTTTCTCACGATATTCAATCTTTTTCAAATATTTTCTTATTCCCTATTATTCTCCTTATTCTTTTCTTATAACTTCAATAAGAAGTTTTATAAAATAATCTTAAAAAAGGAGAATCAATTGAATGCCTTCGTATATGTTATTAGAATTTATTTTTCACTTATTCAAAAATCCGTTGGAAATAGTGCTGATTTACCTATTAATTTTATCAAGCTAATTTCAGATTATAACCTTCCAATCAAAAAAGAGTTCAGGAAAATACTTAACAAGGTTCAATTAGGTCAAAATCCAGAGATATTACTTGCGAATGTTATCACTCCTTCAATAGATTTTAATTCCTATTTAAAAGAATTGCTAATATCTGATTTTACTAATAATGAAACCCTTACCGAAAATTCATTAGAAAAAAAATTTCAACAATATTTAAGAGAAATTGAGTCAAAATTAAGCGTCTTCTTTTTTATTGGATTATTTTTCCCTTTGGGTATGTGTTTTTTAATTTTGTTCCAAAAAATAAATTTAATTTTATTAATTATAATATTACCACTTTTTTTCATATCAATCAAAACATTAAACAAGAAATTTCTAAGAAATGATTCATTCTTGCTTGGATTGTTAAATAATTATTCGAAGGAGGAAAAAGCTAGATTTCACGAGTTCATCTCCTTCTTGAAAAATTTTACTTTAAACTTACAGAAAAACTCTTCACCAGAAATTGCATTCATACACGCATATTCTCAAATTAAAAGCCACATTGTATTAATAGACGCATTATTAAAGTCACAAATTACTAATCTTTTAAATTTCTCCTGTTCTTTTGAGGAAATGCTGGAGAACTTACAAATTGAAACTAATTCAACACGTTTTAAAATAATACTAGATGTGATTGGAAAGTTAGTTAGTAAAAACGCATACATTTCTCATAAAAAGA
>JAHLWJ010000348.1 GCA_019057975.1 Promethearchaeota archaeon
AAACAATATCTAATTTAAGCCCGATTCTTATCATTGCCCCTGAATCTGTACATAAATCCTTCTGTTACGAGGACCATCAAATTCAGCAAACATAATACCTTGCCATGTTCCAAGCATTAATCTGTTTTCATGGATTAACAATTCAACTGAGTGTCCTATAAGAGAACATTTGATATGGGCATCTGAATTTCCCTCTCTATGTTTAAAGGTGTATTCTAAACCTCCTTCATGTGGAATTAGTTTTCCTAAATAATTACTTATGTCCTTTATTACTGAAGGATCTGCATTTTCATTAATTGTTATCCCTGCTGTAGTATGAGGTATAAATACTCGACATATACCCTCTTCTATATTTGAATCCCTTACAATTTTATGCACTTCATTTGTTACATCTAGAAGTATTTCTCTCTCTGGAGTTTTGAGTCTGAATTCTTCAAATTTAATCATATCATCACCAATTATTATTTAATTTGCAGATACATAAATTTGTTTCTATTTATCAAAAGAGCCATGCTTTCCTTTTCCTTGAATAAATGTTTTACTCCCTTTTAGATGTTCTCCGGTTTCTAAAGTATTTAAACCATATTCAAACTCTTGAAACATTGCATCTTTTATATTCAATCCAAACTGACTATAAGAGGATAACCTATCATTTTTCATACATATTTGTGGAAATTCAGCAATCTGTCTTGCTAATTTCTCAGCTTCTTGTCTTGATTGCCCAATATCAACAATTCGATTTGCTAATCCCCAATTATATGCTTCCTCTGCATTAACAGGACGCCCGGTAAGAATCATATCTAAAGCTCGGCTTAACCCAATAAGTCTAGGAAGCCTAACCGTACCACCATCAATCAAAGGTACCCCGAATCTGCGGCAAAAAACCCCAAATATAGCATTTCTCTCAATAATACGCAGATCACACCATAGAGCAAGTTCAAGACCTCCTGCAACTGCATATCCTGCAACTGCTGCGATCACAGGTTTAGATAATTGTAATCTAGACGGACCCATTGGTCCATCCCCATCTTTTTCTATGCGATTTCCTCTTCCCTCGGTAATAGCTTTCAAATTTGCTCCTGAGCAAAAGTTTTGATTTTCACCCCATAAAACTGCAATTAAAGCATTATCATCTTGCTCAAATTCTCGAAATGCATTTACAAGTTGGTTAGCAGCATCTTTATCTATAGCATTTTTCACTTCTGGATTATCAATTATTACTGTATAAATTGGATAATTCTTTTCGACTCTAATTACCATAAAAGAAATAATAATTGAATAAAAAAAAATATTCCTTTAGTAAAAAACAGATTTGTAGAATTAATTTAAAAAATACAATAATGAAATAAAAAAAATGAAATTATAAAAATAAATTATTTTTGATTTATTAGATACTGATTCATTTCCATAAAACTACTTGTTCTAATAAGCGCTGCTTTAAGAAATTGGAACCCAATATCATATGTAGAACCATCTCCTGCAATATGAATAACCCATGGGATATCTCTATCATATAATCCCTTAGCTTTCATGATTTTTTTAGCTGTTATTATGCCTTCTGCAATTGTGGCACCAGATTCAAATAAGTGATGCACCCAGGGAACATTCCAAGAAGTTACGTTATCTTTCGAAGTAGATACTTCAGAGCAGCTTGTATTATTCACATAAATAATGTTATTGCCTGCTACAGCTGTAGCAGCAGTAGCCAATTGATTTAACACCATTCCTGCCCCACATCCAGGACAAAGCCCATGACCTCGTTGTAAATGAGTTTGAGGAACTAATTTTTTTCTATTTACCCTATATACATCAATTGGCTTTTCAGCTCCGAATTGTTCTATTAATCCTTTTAATTTTTCATTTCTTTTTTCTGTTAAATAAATGATTTCATTAATTTCTTTTTCCATGAATTTTGGTTTAAATAAATGTCTAAATCTCCCCATGGATTTTAGGTATTCTACAAATTTATCCTTATCAAGATCTAATCCCCGGTAATATGTAAATATTGGAATTCCATCTTCCACTCTAATAGTATATAACGGCCAATATCCACAGTCTGTCGCTAATTTTGATATTTTAAATGCGTCAGCAGCTTCATGTCTCCATCCTCTCATACAATCTGAATATGCTTGAATGAATGCAGAACCATTTGATTTGAGAGCATCCATCATCTTTCCCATAAAATCATTAGGATATGCTGGATTAACTGTAGCTAAGAAAAGTTTTTTAGTCCCATAGAAAGCGAAGGGTGTAACTAGATCTTGTTTTATTCCAACCTTTCCAGGTATTTTCTCTCCTGCAGGACCTGTTGTTGTAGATGCGTAAGGAGGAGTTGCACCACTTTCTTGAATTCCCGTGTTCATAAACGCTTCATTATCATAGTTAAAGAATAATACATTGCATTTTCCATCTCTTGCTAAAATATCTTCAAAATTAATTATATTTCTTTCTGGTTTTGACATTCTATTCACTCACCCCAAGTATTTTTTCCTTAGTTTCTCTTACCCCGAGATACATATAAAGTGGGCCTTTCATATCAGTTATCGAAGCCATTTTCTTTTTCGCAATATCAAATTCATCTCTGGTAACATCTCGGCCACCTAAACCCACAATAAAACTTCTAAAGATTGTTCCAAGTGGATAAAGTGCAGTAGCTATTGACATTGAAAAGGGAGGTAACATGCCATTTAAAGAATCACTTTTTTCTAACAGAATAAGCTTTTCTATTCCATATTCTTCAATGATTCTTCTTAGTTCTTCATAAGGAAATGGTCTAAAGGCTCGGATTTTTATTAACCCAATATCCTTATTTTTAGTCATCCAACTTATTATATTCCCACACAATGATCCCATAGTACATATTGCTGTTTTTGATGAATTATCCAAATTATAAGTTTCAATTAAATTGTATTCTCTCCCAGTTTCTTTTTTAAATTTTTTAAACACATCAGTCATATGACCCAAAACTGGTTCTTTAGCTTTATCTAAATTTGCTCTGCCTTCCATAAAATAAGCAGGAGTGACTATTCCACCCCAAGTTCCCGGTTTTGAAGGGTCAATTGTCTCTCTTGGCTTTTTTGGAGTCATTCTTTTTACAATTTCATCAGGAATTAAAGTTAATTTTTGTACAGAATGAGATATTATAAATCCATCATGAACGAAAATTGTTGGGAACAAAGAATCTTCGGCTATCATAACTGAAAGTATCGCAGCATCATAGGTCTCTTGAACATTTTCAGAAACGATTATATTCCACCCAAGTTCCGAATTAACTTGTGTATATTCCCAAGAATTCCAAATAGATAAATTTGGGGAGTTAAAAGCACGAGCGGAAATCAACATCGTTAAGGGTAATCTCCATCCAACTGCCATTGGTAGAGCCTCTGTCATCAATAAGTACCCTTGACTTGCTGTAGCAGTAAAAGCTCTTGCTCCTGCGGCACACGCTGCAGTTGAGAAACTTATCGCAGCCAATTCAGATTCGACATTTACAAAGGCAGCCTTTAATCTACCTTGATGGACTACATCAGATAATCCTTCTACTGATTGGGTTTGTGGTGTAATGGGAAAAGCACAGATAACATCTGGGTCAGTTTGAGTAACACCACCAGCAACGGCATAATTTCCTATCATCGTGGTGGTGATTGGCTCTTTAATTTCTTTAAAAAATAATTTCATTGGTTCAATACTCAATTTTATCTACCTCTTTATTCTGGTGCGGCACATGACGCCGGACCTTGTTTTAATCTTTTGCTAATAGCTTCAACTGGACAAATTTCAAGGCAATTTTGACATGATTTACAATGGAGTATATCAATACCCTTCATGTGCCATAATCCATCCTCTCCCTTTTCTCTAATTATAGAAAAGTCTGGGCAAATATACCAGCACTGAGCGCAGTCTGTACATTTTTCTTCATCCCAAATCATGTCCCATTCACCCCAAGAACCTGTGTTCACTTGATTGCTTCCTATCTCTATAACTGTTTCATCGCAATACCAAACACCTGCTTTATCTAATTCTTTAAAGCCCGGTAACCCCGGAAATACTTGCTGCCATGGAATTTTTGTATCCATAGTAAGATCTGGATCAAGACCAATATCATAAACACATGTTTCTTCGATTGCTTGTTTAATTGCAGCTACATTTTTTCCCGCAATCTCTCCTTTAAAACGCCTCATAATAGCATCAGCTAAAGCTTCTACCGTAAATATTGGTCCAACCCTAAGAAGAGCGCCAAGTATAATAGTGTTTGTTATATTTCTGCCTAAAACCTCTAATGCGATTCTTGTAGCATCAATAGTAGCAACATTTATATCAGTTCTGCCTACAATATTTTGAATATCTTCTTGATTTAATGTTGTATTGACAATTAACCATCCTCCCTTAGCTAAACCAGCGGTTACGTTAATTTCACCTAGAAGAGAAGGATCTAATACACAAACAAAATGAGGTGAATATACTTGTTCATTGGACCTTACGAGATCATCATTTGCGCTAAGTCTGACATAACTTTCAGTAGGAGATCCCATTCTTTCTGCACCAAAAAGAGGTTGGCAAACACCATATCCATAAAATGCTTCTACGCATAAGTTTGAAGCAGTCACACCGCCTTGTCCACCTCTAGCGTGAAATCGAAGATTTATAACATTATCCTTTAATAATTCTTTAAATTGTTCTGGAGTCAACATTTTAGAAAACTTCTTTTTTATATTAAATTAAGATCTATAAATTAAATCTTGGAAAATAATTTAAGTTTTATACATTAATTATTAATTAAAATTTTGCAAGATTTAGCTTTTTTATTATAAATTGAACAAAGAAAGAAACAGATATTTACTTAAACTCATTATCTAATTTCTTAATGACATCAACACATAAAGTAAGTATGTTCTTAATACCTTCTTTAGATACTAATTTCATATCATCTCTCTTTGTATGGACAAATTTCAAACCAGGTTCAGA
>JAHLWJ010000349.1 GCA_019057975.1 Promethearchaeota archaeon
TATTTATAAAACTTACGATTGTATACAATAAATATAACTTAAAAGTTATGTTGATTTAAAAGCTATAATTCGAGCATCAGAAGAAATTCATGAAACGGTTATAAATCAAAAAGGTATACTCAATGTGTCTATTTAATGAAAAATAGGAGCTGAATTTTTAATAAATTGGCTCTTAGACTATTAAGATCCCGAATAAAGTAATCGTTAGATTAATTTTTAATAAGATTCGTGAAATAACCGAATACTAATAATAATAAGAACTTCTTTTAGATTTGGGGACTTAAAGATAGTAATAAAGAGGGTTAAGAACGGAGCTTCTTTAAAAATTAAAAAAAAAGGAAAAAAATTAGAATTTAAGATTTCTTCAGTTTTTTACTTAGAATGATTGCTACAACTGAAAGTATGCCAAGCAGAAAGAGTAGATTATATCCGGGAATTATTCCATCGCCTACACCACAATCGTTATTCTCAAAGATGTTTCCTTCACATTCCGTTTCTACAATACACTTACCATTTCCCAATAAAATATTTCCCGAAATTATGTTATAATCACTCGATAACAAATGAATCCCATACTGAATGTTGTTATTTGCTGTGTTTCCCGAAATGTTATTGTAATTACTATCATATAAATACAGTCCAACCAAACAATTAGCATTAAATATATTTCCCGAAATATTATTACGATTACAAATCCATGAAGTAATCCCCTCAAGATTGTAGGATGCATTGTTTGTTGAAATTGTATTGTCATAACTACGATATAAGTTAATCCCACTATCGAAATTGTAGTCTAAAGTATTTTCCCATATGTTGTTGTTATCACTTTTACTTAAAAAAATCCCATCATTTGCATTGTGGTTTGCTATGTTTCCCGTGATGTTATTATTACTACTATAATATAATGAAACTCCAGTGGATCCATAAGAAGTATTTAAGTTTTCAATCAACGAATAATGGCAATCATACAATATAACTTGTCCAGCATTCGTAAAATTGTCTAAACCTAGACCTATTTGATTATAGTAAAAGTATAAGGGTTTTCCATTTACTAGATTCGTAATATCTACATTTATACTATCTAATGGTAAGTATCCATATAAATCTAACCCACAATCGTTCATTTTATTTTTCGATAGGGTGATATTTCTACAATAAAATGAAAATATCCCATATCGCCCCCAATACAAGCTATTATTTGCAATAATATTATTATCACTAAAGTATAAGAATATCCCGCCATTATCACTAAAGTTTAAGAATATCCCGCTATCAACGCTATTTCCCGAAATGGTATTATTATAACTATAACTTAATCTTATCCCTATATAGTTTGATGAAAAATTATTCTTTATTAATTGGGAATTGTTAGTATTATCCAACTTGATTCCCGCTCCTTGTGAACCCGAATTATAGACAGTGCAGTTTTCAATTTTGAAAAAAACATCGGAATTTTCAATCAAGATACAACTTTCCGAACCTCCGCCATCAATTACCAAATCTTCTATAACATAAGGCTCGGAATAAGTGCCATTCCCCGTACATGTTCCCGCAGTCTCAGCAGCAATCCAGCCTGAATTACCAACTATATGAATTTTTCCCGATACTGCTGAGATTTTCAAATTATCCTTTTTTAAAGTAAAATCATCGCTATAGCCCAAAGTTTTGCTGGTATTGTCCGTAATATAACTAAGGTTAGTGATAATTATTGGTATCAATGCGATAAGGATTCCTATAATGATTAAATTTGATTTTGCATTTGATTTCATATTATTTTCATCAAAAATTTATTAAATTTGTCGATAATCTATTATTCAAGATTAATATTTATACTTATTTGCCATTAAAAGTTTAAATTTATCAATTGATTCTCACATTTAAAGTTATTATGAATTACATGTAAGATTTTATCTATTAGGGTCTTTCTTCTCTCCTTGTAATATGATAAGATTATCTTGAGAGAAATTATCATCTTCAGATTCTTTCATTTTAATCTTCAATCTTGGAATTCTTTTCTAAGTATCCTATAAAATTATAATTTATTTAAAAGTAATTATTCTGTATTTCTTTCTCTATTTTAGATATTTTTGGAAGTATTTTCTTCTCTTCATCAGTAGAGAGAGCTGATTGAAACCAAAAGTTTTTAAAAAAATTCCATTCATAGTAAGGTTTAAAAGTAAGAAAGGTTTTACTTCTAAATAGGAAAGCTAAAAAAATGATGTTTAATGGAGATAGTAGCAAAAATAACTGTAAGTGAAAAAGGGCAAATAACCATTCCCAAAGAAGTTAGAGAAAGATTGAACATTTTAAAAGGAGATAAAATTATTGTTTATTTGAAAGGCAATGAGATCATTATGAAAAAACCCGAAAAAAGAAGGCTTGTAGAGATCCTAAGAAATCATACTCGTTGGGGGGTTAAAGGAGTTGAATTTCAGAGAAAACTAAGAGAGGAATGGGATTAATGAAAATAACAATTGATACTAATATTTTTATCAATGTTAAAGAAGAAGAAGAGCCATTTTTCAAATATTCTTCTAAAATTTTAGATGCGATTGAAGACGGACAATTAAAAGGAGTTATTTCGATTATTACAATTGCAGAACTATGTGTAGGTTACTATAATGTAAACAAACCTAAAGAGAAAGATGAATATATTTCGAAGTTATATTCACAAGATAATTTCATAATCGTTAATTTGGATAGAGTATTAGCTGATCAATCTGCAAAAATTCGAAGTAAAACAAATCTTAGATTACCCGATAGCATTATTGTAGCAGCTTCTTTACTTGAGAAAGTATCACTCTTAATCTCTAATGATGACAGATTTAATCGAGCAGATAAATTTATAAAGGTTTGCACTTCAGAAGAGTTCTGCGAGAATTATCTAAGTTTAAAGTAAGAATTGTGAAAAGGAAAGGATAAGGAAAAATCTGCATCCAATTTAAAGGGAATTGTCAGTCCTAAGGCATCGATTTTATTGTCCAAATTGTCAGAAAGAATCGCTTTAAGTTATTACAGTCTTAAGTAAAAATTGAGGGGCGATCCAGAAGAAGATATTCCTTATTTGTGTGAGGTAAATGTACCGATTTTAATAGGAAGAAATCCTGTGTTTGAAGAAGATCAAGTAATTTTTGAAGAATACAAGAAAAAGTTTATATTGATACTAAAAGAGGACTTTAGTTAGATACTTAAAACTTATTTTTATTTCTTTGATCGTGAAATGGTTATAGATCCAAATCAAGAATTTATCATCTTAAGATCTGAAATTTATCGAATAAATGTCCTAATTGATAATATTAGTAAAAATAATAAGCGGGGGAATAATTAATTTGATTCTTGAAAATGGTTGAATTATTATCTTGTCTCCTCAATTAGTATTAGCAATCTTAGAGTTATAGAATGATATTGCTTCTTTAAGCATTTTTCTTATTTCTAAATTATAAGGGCATTTTTCTTCACACGCTCCACATTCTATGCATTCATTAGCAAGATCTATTTGTTCTCTATGGTCTTCGATAAATGTTTCTTGAGGCCATAAATCCCACGAAACTTTCAAATTAATAACTCTCGGTATTGGAATATCTTGTAGACAAGAGGATATATAATACTCACAATATTGACAAAATTTATGACCTAACTTTTTTCTGATGCGTCGAATTTCTCGCTTTTCAAATCTGTTTAATGTGTAATCTCCATTCGTAATATTTATGTTTTCATCGATTTCTTCAATTCTTTCTATTCCAGGAACAGGTATTATGTTATTAAAATTAAGTAGATATTTTAATGCTAATCTGATATTTTGAATTCTTCCTCCGGCAAAGGGTTTCATTGCCATAAATCCAATGTCATATTTCTCAGTTAGCTTTACTAATTCACTCTCAGCATCATTGTTAATAAAATTAAATGGAAAAAGTATCACATCAAATATTTTTGATTCTATCGCGATTTTCATAACTTCAATATCATGGCTTGTAATACCTATATAATGGATTTTACCATCTTCCTGTGCCTTTTTCGCAATATCAAAAGTGCCATTATGAGACATTATAATTTTGTAGTTCTCCATACTTACATTATGAAATTGCCATATGTCGATATAATCAGTATCTAGAGTTTTAAGGCTAAGTTCTAAATGTTCTGATGCAACTTTATTATCAGTAATCCACGTCCTTGTAACTAGAATTAAATCTTCTCGATATCCTTTTATTGCTTTGCCGATGCGCTCTTCGCTTGTACCATATCCTCTTGATGTATCAAAAAGATTAATTCCCGAATCTATAGCATGCTTAATTAATTTGATGGCATCTCTTTCAACTGGTCTTTGTAATGGGATTCCTCCCAACCCAATGCGAGAAACTTTAAGCTCAGTTCTTCCTAAGCGAACATACTTCATTTATAACAATAATAAAACTTAAACCATTAAAAATCTTAAAGAATTAAAGAAAAATTCAATATTATAAAGTTTTGTTTAATTCCTATTTTAAAGTAATTACTTGTCCTTCTTTTTTTTTTCTTTTCCTTATAAAAATCGTCATTAATGTTATTGCTTATTAGATTCTACAATATATTTTAGAAGAATAGGGATATCATGGTTTGGTTCTCCACTCATCGGGCTATCTACAACTGATTGCATTCCTCGAACATGAAAATGGTGAGGACGTGTTTTTACATCCCATATATCATCATAATTATCAAATCGCATTTGATCATCAGGATTAGGAGAATAAATAACACAATAGGAGTATTCTCCGTAATCATTATAACGAATATATAGATAAATTTCAATTTGAAATACAATTTTTAAAACTGGACGATCTTTATCAAGTATTATCTCTCTTATAAGAGTGTTATACTGCTTTATGATAATATTTCGAGCTAATTCAAGATTCTTGCGAGAATCCATGTAAATGCATCTCT
>JAHLWJ010000350.1 GCA_019057975.1 Promethearchaeota archaeon
AAATTAAGTGAATGTATCAATAATCCTATTTAAACATTATATCTTTTTGAAGTATCAAAGTTATCTAATTGCTTTTAGAATGAATAAAATTAGACATTTTTGGAAAAGTAAGTTTACAAATAATTATAAAATTCAGTAAAAACAGTATTAATTTTCTAATTCGAGCCTTTCTTCAATTTTCATTATTGCATTAGACGCACGAATTCTCACAACTCTGTGGAAATCGTTAACTCTTTTAATCAGTGCGCTTAAAGCATGATTATCTCCATAAACTTCCAATAGTTTTATTAAGCTTATTTTTACTTTAAAATTCTCATCTGTTTCATTACCCAAATGGTCAATAAGCGCCGCAATGTTTTTATTTAATAATCTCTGTACATCTTTCTCATCGTCTTTTTTCCGATACCAATTATTTTGAAATATATTATAAATTGCATCAACAACCACTTTTTTAATAAGCCAATAAGAATCTTTATCCTCCAAGATCCTAATTAAATTTTCTAATGAAGCAAGATTTCCTATTTTTCCTAAAGCAATTATGGTATTTTTTCTAACATCTATATTTCTTATATCTAGCAAATTAACTAATGGTCCTACAAATTCTTTATTACCTATTTCTCCTAAAATGAAAGCAACACTTTCTCGTATTGTATTATTGTCTTTTTTTAGACAAAAATATAAATAATCAAATGAAGCGTCTTTGTTATTTGAATATATTTTTTTTATAGCATCTAAGATATAAAGCTTCATGTCTAAATCTGTATACTCAAAACTTATATCTTCGATGTCCAAAATATCTAAAAGCTCTGGAACCGCGGAAACATCCCCAATTTCGCCTAAAGCTTCAATCGATGCAATACTAACTTCATTATAAATATTGTCTAAATTAGTTATTAGTAGATCTACAGCATTCTTAAGTTTTAATTTCCCACTTAAAATAATGGCATTCTTCTTAGCAATGAAATCATCGATTAATAATAGCTTGATTAAATCGCTCTCAATCTCTTCTCCCATTAATTTCAAGATTGTAATAATGGAGTTCAACAATTCTAAATCTTCTTCTCTTAAAATGAGTGTAATAACATCGAGTAAAATGTTTTTATTTTGAATTAGATTAGTTATAATCTCTGGATATTTTACTTCTATATAACTTATATCGTCATAAGAAATATTAATACTTGATATTTCATATCCAATTAATTTTACTAATTTGGCTTTATGTTCATTTGAAAAGTGTTTATTCTTTAACGAATCCAATAATAGACTTATAAGATCTTCAGGATTTAGACTCAATAATTGGATTGTAATAAAATCTTTTATTGCATTGAAATTACTATCTAATTCATTAATAAATAGTTGGACTTCAGGTTCTTGAAATCGGATTTGCCGTATTGCTTTGAAAACTGACAATTTTATTTGATTATCAACTTTTTTTTGTTCTAATATCCATTTTAATGGTTTTAATCCCTTTTCATGTTTTATTCTACCTATAGCTTTCGCCGCTTCACATTTAATTTCTACTTTCTCATCAGAAACCAATAGATTTTCAAAAGTTTTAAAACAATTGTCTTTAATTTCTATAGAATTATTGCTTATTAATGCTAAGTATTTAATTGCGTCTTTTCTCTTATTGCTATCCGCTTCTAATTCTATTATTTCCGTTAGCATGCTAGCTGAATTCTTTACCCCAAATTCCTTACTTCTTTCAAAAATTTCTCGTGGGGGGATCTTAGTTTTCAGCATTAAATAAACCTTTGAATATTTCCAATTTACTTATTTTTTTCTATGATTATTATCAAATTAGATCATATATCTATAAAAGTTTTTCCAAATACGACATAAACCTAGTTTTAAATTAATGGATCTACTAAATTTTTTAAATTTAATCTCTTTTTAGCTCTCTTATTTAATTTATCAATAGGTTTAAAAAAAATCAAAAATGAAACTCACTATGTCAATTCGTCAATCAATCAATAATGCAAGAGCAAGATTTTACAATTTTGTAACAAACCTCAATGTCGTGAAATACTCTGCAATTATTGTTATGATGGGGTATATCTCTTTGCTTATAATTGGTGTTATCATTGCAGCATTGTTTGATCCAGACGGATACACTATTTGGGATAACTGGATTTCTGATCTTGGGGCATATAACCACACTCCCGCTCCATTCTTATATGATATTGCATGTATTGTTGCAGGATCTATGACTATTCCCCTCACTTTCTATCTAGAAAAATTACTTGCTCCATTGCCAGAGAGAACAAAATTGAGAGAGCAACATTACTCTCGATTACGTTTTCGACTAAGCAGTTTTGCTTTCTTATTTAGCATAATTGGTAACCTCGGGTATATTGGTGTGGGGATCTTTTCTGCTGACCGTGATTACGAATTCTTATCCATTTTAGGAGAAGGACCGCATGGCATTATGTCATATTTAGCTTTTGGTGGATTTACTTTTGGTGCTTTCTTTATGGGCTGGTTAATTGTTTTATATGATACTAAGATTCCAAAACTTCTTGGAATCTATGGAATATTCGGACCACTAATTATCTCTATACTGAATCTAATAGAAAGCACTCCATTATTGGAATGGCTATTACTCTTTTCAATATTAATTTGGATAATCCCGTTTTCAATAATTATCTTATTGAAACCTGAATTAAGCCTAAGATGAAATGAGAATAAATTTGTAACAAAATTAGTCTTTTCTTTTTTAATTTGATTAACCTACAATTAAAAAAATTTCAGAATAAACCTATTCTTTTAAGAAACCCTTATTTTTACCATTTCAAATATTTTCACAAAAACTCTAAAATATTAATATTTATTCCGTAATTTGATATATCTATATCTGATATTTTTTATATCTTATCTCTTTATTAATCATGGTAGCATTGATATGAGTGAAAAAACGAAAAATTCAGAAAAAATTGATGCCATTGCTGATGCGATTGAACAATCAATGAAAAAGGGGCATATTAGCACTTTAATATTATTAGCTTTAGAAAAAAGTCCATCTCATGGGTATAATTTAATGCAAATTATAAAAGATGATACTTATGGAGTATGGAATCCAACTGCTTCCTCTTTATATCCACATCTATCATCATTGACAGAAAAAGGTTTAATAGAGTTTACTACTGAAATGGAGGGAAAAAGGGAACGAAAAGTTTATGATATTACGCAGAAAGGTAAAAAAACTTTAAAAAAAATTATTGAAAGACAACAAAATATGCGTAAATCACTGCTGTCTATGATAATGTCAACTATCGGGATTACTGATTCAAACATTCCGAATGATTTTGAAAGTTTATTTGGTCCTGAATTACTTGAAGATACAAGTCTTGTTGGTAAAACTAAAAATGAAAAACTCGAAATTCTCTCCAAACGAAAATTGGTTATATCAAAAATTGGCGATAAACTCCAAAATGTAGCAAATGAAATTGACCAAAGAATTAAAAGCTTAGAAGCTAATGGAAAATAATAAAAACAAAATGATTACTAGGCCACTATACCAAGAAGTATTAATAAAACAGCCCCTAATGCAGCCAGACCAGAGATTCCAATGATACTCATTAAAATCTCATATATCACTTTAGCGTTCATTTTTTTTGCTTTATTTCACCCCTAATATTATTTTAATTTCCTATCACTAGTATATAAAACTATATATTTAAAAGTTATGATTATATTAATTTTTAGACTATCTTAATACAACTTATTTTATCAAATATGTATATAATATATATTTATATATATTTCATGAAAATTTGAATTCAGTAAGAAAGCTTTCTTTTCCCAAACATTTATATATCCATAATACATATATTAAGTAACTGATATGTCAGGAACTGATATATCATCCCCTCAATTATATAATAGGTGTAACTATTTTTGAAAGTATTATTAACAGGAGCTTTTGGTAATGTTGGATTAAGTACATTGAAAGAATTAATTAAAAGAAACTATGACGTAAGAGTTTTTGATATAAAAAATAAACGAAATCGTCGTAATGCAAATAAGTTTAAAGATCAGGTAGAAATAATGTGGGGGGATTTAAGAAACCCTAAAGATGTAGAGATGGCAGTTTTTGGTTGTGATATTATTATTCATGTGGCTGCTATAATACCTCCGCTTGCTGATAGAAAACCTAGATTTGCTGAAGCCGTAAATGTTGGAGGAACCTCAAATATCATCGAAGCTATGAAGAAACAACTACAAAAACCAAAACTCATTTTCACTTCGTCAGTAGCAATATATGGCGACAGAACTAAAAATCCTTTAATTCGAACAACTGATCCGCTTAATCCTAATGATGATGATGAGTATGCTAAACAAAAAGTAAAGTGTGAAGAACTTATTAAAAACTCAGGATTAGAGTGGGTAATATGTCGATTAACCTATATCGTATCTATCAATAAACTTCAAATGGATCCGCTTATGTTTGAAATGCCTTTAAACACTTGTATTGAAATCTGTGATAATAAAGATGTTGGTCTTGCTTTAGCTAATGCAGTGGAAAACGAAGAAATTTGGGGTGAAATTTTACATATCGCAGGTGGAGCAAGGTGCCGAATTTCATATAGAGAATATCTTAGAGAGATGTTAGACATTTTTGGAATTGGAACCGAAGGCTTGCCTCCTGAAGCATTTAGTACAAAAGGTTTTCATTGTGGATTTATGACGACTGATAAAAGTCAAGCGTTTTTACAATATCAAAGATATACAATTGATGACTATTTCAATGCTGTAAGAAAAAAAGTAGCAGTTTCTCGATTATTCATGATGATGGTTAGGCCTTTTGCGCGAAAATACCTGTTAAATAAATCCCACTATTATAAAGAATATTTAAATAATGATATTATTTAGAATCTAATTTAAAAATTCTCTCGTTTTATCAATTTTTTTAATTAA
>JAHLWJ010000059.1 GCA_019057975.1 Promethearchaeota archaeon
CTTTGGCTTCTTCTAAGCGTTCTTTTGAGATTTCTAATGCCCAATCTGGATATCCGATTTTTACCCCCCCTCCCGCACCACAACACCAAGCGTTATTTCGATTCCTTTTCATTTCAATAAATTCAATTCCTGGGATTGATTGAATTATATCTCTCGGAATTTCATACATATCCATATGTCTTCCTAAATGACAAGGGTCGTGATATGTTACAATTTTCTCATAATTCGATGTAATTTTTATCTTTCCTTCATCTAGTAGGGTTTTAATTAATTCGCCTGTGTGAAGCACTTCAAATCCTAGATCTGCCCCCAACTTTTCATAATCTTTTTTCAAAGTCCTATAACATCCAGCACAAGAAGTGATTACTTTTGATGCTCCAGTATTATTAATTTGATTAATATTATAATTCATAAAATCAGAAACTATGACTTTTTGACCGGTCCTAATTAAGGGACTTGTGCAACAATGCTCATCAATAAGGGTAAAATCAATTCCTATTTTTTTTAGTAATCGCAATGTAGCATCTCTAAGATCCTGTTGACGATAATTAGATGTGCATCCTATATAATAAACCCATTCTGCTTTATCTGGTAAATCATATTTCTTTTTTAAATCGATGTTATCTGAATTCTTTTCACCATATGGATTAAAATTATTTGGATCTTTAGTACGTTCTAATAGAAATTTTTGATTTTCTGGACAAAATCCACTTTTGACAGCTTCAGCTCGAGCTGCTTCAATGATATCTACAATAAAATCATTAAATTTTTCAAATCGACAGTTCTCTGTACAATTACCACATGTAGTGCATGCATATAGAACGTTTGCTAAATTCTGACTCCATTTAAGGTCGTTATTAATTAATCCATAAATTAACCACATTCGACCTCCAGTACTATAGGTTTCAAATCTATATGTTTTATAACTTGGACAATTAAAATCAGAATATTCATAAGTAAATTTACAATAACCACATCGAAAACATCTATGAACAATATCTTTCCAATCTTGATAACTCTCAGATGTCATTTTTATTACACCTCCCAATTCCCAGGGTTCATAATACCATTTGGGTCTAAAACATTTCGAATTGTTTTTAGTAGATTTTTGTAATTAGGATCCATTTGTTCAACAATGAGCTTTTGTCCTGCTGATTCACTCTTCCAAGGAATTCCGCCTAACTCTAAAACAAGTTTATTAGTTTCGTCTAACGCATCCCGAGCATTTTTCCTATCTAAAGGATCTGCCCGATTAAATGCAAAAGTAGGAGCAAACATTACACAGTGACCTTTTCCGATTATTCTAATAGCTTGTGTAGGAATAATGTCATACTTATATGATATCTCCGCAGCTCTTTTGCTTGCTTCAGGAATCATTTCAAGAGGCATGAATGAACCCACATATTCAAAACCACCACCTTTTCTAAAATCGGCAGCAGCAGCAGCAAATTGAGGTTTTTGTAGTAATCCCTTCAACGTCCTTTCAGGCATATTCATAAATTGGGCGCCATTTTTGCGATAAAGTCGTTTAATCATCTTTCTTTTAGATTCTAATTCCTCTTCTGAATCTCCTGTAATGAAGACCATAACCAAAATTAAATCTTTCACATAATCTGGTTTGTCAGTTTTACTGAGAAGAAAATCTTCTGCTAAATCAGTATACGTAATTTTAGAAACCAAATTCGGAATATTATTTGGATCTCTACACATCCCAAAAACCACATCCCTCATTTTCGGTTTTGGATAAAGTTTATATGATAATTTTGTTATTATTCCCATAGTTCCAAATGAACTAATAAACAATCCAATTAAATCTGGAATTGGACCTCTTGAAAACCAATAATCTGATATGGAACAGGAGCCTAATTTACAGATATCTCCATTAGGTAAAACCACTTCTATTCCGTTTATCATGTCTCCATGATTACCATACTTCTGTGATAAATAGCCAGATCCGTGGATTAAAGCATTCCCTACAACCGTTGCTGATGGTGGTGCATCAGGGATCGCGGGTTGCAAATCAGGATATGATTCATTTAGATAAGAAATTAGTTTACCTGTGCTGACTCCAGGTTCTATAAGAGCATAGCGGCTTAATTCGTTTATTTCTAGGATTTGATCCATTCTTTTTAAATCTACAACAATTCCACCTTTAATTGGAATTACTAACCCGCTAAGAGTTAATCCGCCACCCATAGGGATAAGTGGAATCTTTTCTCTATTCGCTAATTTTACGATTTTTTGAATTTCCTCAACCGAGTTAGGCATTACTACAAAATCAACGGGACGAGGTTCTGAAGCTCCAGGATCTTGAGAATAAATAAATAGATCTTCTGGTTTATTTGAAGCAAAGTCTTTTCCGACAATATCTTCTAAGTCTCTTAAAATACTTTCTTTTTTCATTTAAATCATTCTTAAACTTTGGTTCATTAATGAATATATATTCATTATAGAATTATTTCTAGTTATTTATAGTTAATTATTCAATAGATGGATTAGATACTTAGGAAGCAATCAAGTATTTTAATAGAAGAGCGATTTTATTCATGCTTCTATCAAGTCCCTACTAGCGATTATATTCGCATCCAATCCTATTACCTTTTTTAATAAAACATCTCCCATTTTTATTGGAGCTTTAACCACTGTCATTGCGATTTCTCTTAAGGTTTCTTGAAGTTTCTCCTTAGGGATAGGTGTATCTGATCTTACGGGTACTAAAGGAAGGAAACCATTTTCTACTCTAATAGTTGTTGTAAGAATTCGTTTTGGTGCAATAAATTCTTCTCTTGCATATTCTTCACCCCTATTACATGAATGTCCTTCAATAACTAGCTCTCCATTAACGGTCTCAACATGAACTAAACAGCCTGTAGGACACACAATACAGCGAATCTCTTTGCTCTCTTCTGGTATTTTTGATTCTGACATCATGATTACCACTTAGGTTAGTCTTCTTCAATTAAAACCTCTGGACGAGGAATAACCTCTATTTCTATATTCTTAATATTAGAATCGATATTAAATTCGTTTAAATTTAGCTTTATTTCAAGCATTTCGCTGGGGATTACATAGCTTCTTTTTCTTTTATATATTATTCTATTTTTGTCATCTTTGAATTGAATTAGGAGCCTTCTATCGGGTCTTTTAACTCTAAATGTAAATATAACATCTTTAAATAAATCCGATCGATTAATCAAATCAGGTTTGACGTAATTTACATTTTCACCAGCAATACATTTTATTATCTCTTTTCTTTCGATTTTTTTGCCATATATATTTTTAATATAATCAACAGCATTCAATCCAGCTCTCTTTGCCTCTGCAGTAACTAGATCTACTAAATCATGTACTTGCAATACATTACCGCAAGCAAATACACCCTCTATCGTAGTTTCTAAGTTATTATCTACGACAGGACCTCCCATTTCTGAGATTTCAGCTCCAGCTTCTCTTGTTAATTCATTTTCAGGTATTAACCCCACGGATAATAATAAGGTATCACATTCGATAAATTTTTCAGAGCCTATTACCCGATCGAAGTTGCGATCTACCTTAGTTACCGTTACCCCTTGAACTCTATCTTTACCATGAATTTTAGTAACAGTATAACTTGTGATAAGTGGGATTCCATAATCTTCTAAACATTGTACTTCATTTCTTATTAATCCACTCACATAAGGCTGAATCTCAACGACAGCTTTAACTTGGCATCCTTCCCAAGTTAAACGTCGTGCTATAATCATACCAATATCTCCACTTCCTAAAATAACATAACTTCTACCAGGTAAATAACCTTCAATATTGACAAATCTTTGGGCTTGTCCTGCCGTATATATTCCAGCAGGTCGGAAACCAGGTATGTTAATTGCTCCTCTAGTTTTTTCACGACATCCCATTGCAAGTATTATTGCTTTAGTCTTAATTTCTATAAGCCCCTCTTTATTATTTACCGCATAAATTACTTTATCTGAAGTAATTTCAATTACCATAGTATCTAATTTATAAGCGATATCTAGTTCTACAGCTTGATTGATAAATCTTTGAACATATTCAGGTCCAGTTAATTCTTCTTTAAACTCATGGAGACCAAACCCATTATGAATGCACTGGAGAGTAATTCCACCTAATTCTTTATCTCTTTCTAATATTAATACATTTAAATTAGCTTTTTTAACAATAATAGCAGCAGCTAAACCCGCAGAACCCCCGCCAATTACAGTAACATCTACGCTATATTTATTCACTCTTTACTGACCCCTCTTGATATTTCTTTTAAAGCAATGTCCTTCGTTCTTCCGATCAAGATGTTAGTATCTTCTCCTCTCTTAGTAATTTCTTCATACGGTTTCTTCAGTTCCCTTGAAAGGATTTCAATAACCCGTGGACGGCAGAAGCCACCTTGGCATCTACCCATGCCGGGTCTACAACGAAACTTAATTCCATCAACGGTATTAGCTCCAACCGGGGCATGGATAGCATTAATTATTTCCATTTCAGGTATTGTTTCACAACGGCAAATAATTCTTCCCCACCTTGGATCTTCTTGGATTTTTTTATCAAGGTCTTCTTTATTGAAATCTTTGAATCGTTCAGGTTTGGGACGAATTGGGTTGTAATCGTCTCTTACGTTTAATTCAACCCCTAATAATTCAAGAAATTCAATAACTTTCTCAGCAATGGCAAATGTTGCTGTTAACCCAGGAGAAAGAATGCCTGCGACATTTATAAAACCATATATATCAGTATTGTCTATGATAAAATCATATGTATCTGGTACAGCTCTTAAACCAGCAAAATTTCTAATTGAACTTCTTAAAGGAAGATTTGGAACTAAATTTCTCCCACCATCTAGAATATCTTTTAGGCCGGCTGTAGTAGTTGAAATATCTTCACGATCAGTTATGTTTTGTGCATTAGGTCCAGCAAAAGTATTTCCATGTAATGTGGGGCACACTAAAATTCCTTTCGAAACTCTAGTGGGCATTGGGAAGAGAATCTTGTTGAGATGAATAGCATTTCTATCAAATAGAACATATTCTCCCTTTCTTGGCATTATGCTGAAATAATCTAAACCCAACATTTTAGATATCCTTGCAGCATGAAGTCCTGCGGCATTAATGAGATTACTTGCTTGAAATTCTCCTTGATATGTCCTTACAGTAAACGTATACTCTTGATGCTTGATTTTAACAACTTCATGATTCCTAAGAAATTTCACTCCATTAGTAGCAGCATTTTCTGCCAACGCAAAAGTTAATTCGTATGGGCTAACTAGACCGGCAGAGGGGGCATGTAAAACACCCACAACATCATCCGTTAGGTTAGGTTCCATATCTTTTATCTTTTTCTTATCCAAAATCAGTTCTAAACCGGGTATACCATCTTCAGTTCCTTTTTTTCTTTCTTCTTCTAACTCTTTAATCTGATTATCTTCTAGAGCAACCACAAACGAACCAATCCGTTCAAATGGAAAATTTAGTTCCTTTACAGCTTGAGTATACAATTTATTTCCTTTGATACATAGATATCGTTTAATATACTCTCTTTGAGCCGCATAACCTGCGTGAACCACGCCTGAATTTGCCTTAGTTGTACCAGAAGCGATTTCAGCTTCCTTTTCTATTACACATATATTTAGGTCATACTTTGAAAGCGTACGAGCTATAGAGCACCCGGTAACTCCACCACCTATAATGATGACATCATATATCAAATATTTGATACCTTTTTTACTAAAATTTTTTCTTGAATTACTGTAATAATAATCTTGAAAAATTTAAATATCTTCTAAATTTATTAAAGGGAAAATGCTGATAATTTTTTTAGAGAGTAGGAATTCCTTTCCTTTTAAATAAGATAAATTGAGAGAAACCAAATTAGATTAAAAATAATGGCTGAGATTATCAAGAATTTTGTTATTGGATTGAAAATCGAATTCTTTAAGGATCTTGTTAGTTTCAATTCACTTTCACTTGCTAGTACGTTTTCAACTTGGCGATAATTAGGATTCATTTCCTTTTTCAAATGAATTGAGCCTAAAAATCCTGGATTCGATAATTTTTTAATAAGATAGTCTAAATTATTTGAGGGAACAAAACTATTCTTGGTAATTGAACCATAATCTCTTGAGTTATCAAGATTACTTGGTCGATCTGAGAATCCTTTGTTATTAATAGTCTTTTTATTGTTTTCTATTTCTTTCATGCTTCTTCCATTAATACTATATCTAAATTATCTTAAATTTTTTATGGTTATGAAAATAAAATTTAAAATATTCAAGATATAGGGATAAAATTATGTTAGTCTATACTAATTAAGGTATAGAAAGACTATTTCATGTTATTTTCTAATGAATCCTTAATTACGTTTTCAAAAGTTTCAAAGAGTCCAACATCAGAATCCCATTTTTTTAACGTTTCTTCAGGATATAACTCAAAGAACTTATCGGAAATATCTCTTAATTCATTAAATATTTTTTTTGCTTTTATTTTATTAGAAGAACTTGCAACAAAAAGAAATTTATTTCTCTTAACTATTGAAAAACGAATTTGGCTTAATTCAAAATTAGATATCCCTTCCTCAGTTAGTTTTTCAGCAAAAGTATTTAATGCACTCATGAGCGCTCCAAACAATTGTGGGTTAACTCTTGGATCAATTACTCGACTATAAACAGTTGTACCGCTTTCAGTTAAAATCCATAAATCTCTTAATACTTTCGCCACAGTAATTTCCTAACTAAAGAATTATTATTATTCATAACAATTATTTTATTTCTTTATTAAGATAACTATTGATTAAATTTAAAAATATTTTTCGAAACAATAAAATATAACTTAAATTTTTTAAGAAAATATTAAGGCATTAAACTAAGTTTTTATCAACCGAAATGAAGTACAATAAAATCTCTGATTTTTTACTTGAAATATTTAAAAAAATCGTTGGAAAAAATGCCAATGGGAGGGCATGCTTCTGATTTTTATTTTTCTGGCTATTACCATAAAATTTTCTTTTATTTTTTAAAAAGATTTTAGTATCTTTACAATTAGTTTTTTTTATAGTCTCTAAGCCTAAATGACTGAGTTTTCTAATGACTCCCAAATTTACCTATAAATTATAAATCCCATTAAAATCCCCGTTTTTCATACGTACGGCGACATATAACAAATCTGTATAAAAAAGCTTATATATACATGATTGACTTATAATTCAATATCAAGAAAAGATTCTACAAAAGATCATACTTATGGTTAATAGAAATTAAAATTATATACATAAATGATCTCAAGAATATTGATACAAAAAAAATTGTAGCTAAAAGATCAATCACACGATCACTACATCATCTAAAACAAAAATTTTTACCCAAGTGAATGAAAATGAGTAATTATAAAGATAGACTTCGCTCAACAAAAATTAATTCGGAAGAGGATAGCTGTAGTTCAGATGCTCAATGTTGCGATAACCCATGTATTGAGCCACAAGATGGAGATGCTGTCTGTACAAATTGCGGTATGATTCTTGGACGCAATCTTGTTGGAAATGAGAGGAGGGCGTATACAGTCGAAGAAGTAAATAAACGAAGACGAACTGAGCCTCGATGGCGTGAGTTCGGACCACGTACTATGCTCCCTAACAGCAAAATTGATTCGAAAGGAAGACTTATTAATGCCCGGGGTAAAACCCTATTTTCAAGACTATCAAAGATCCAAAATTCGTTAATCTCAAGCATCGAAAGAAATTTCTGGGAAGCTAAGCCCAAACTTAAAATGCTTACGAGCAAGATGAATATCCCAGAATACATAAAAGAAACAGCCTGGAAGATCTATTCTGTAGTAGCCAAGAAGAAATTAACGATGGGAAGATCCATTGATGGTTTCATTGCTGCTTCCTTATATGCAGCAATTAGAGTTCATGAATTTCCTCGATTACTTGAAGAAGTTTGTGAAGCTTCAATGACTCCAAGAAGAACTGTTCACCGTTCTTTAGGTATGGTTGTAAAAGATGTATTGCCGGAACTTGCACTTAAATATCGTCCCATAACTGCTGAGCAATTAGTATTTCGGTTCGGGAACGACCTTGGATTACCAATGGAAACGCAGAAAATGGCGATTAACATGCTAGTACAAGCATCTAAAAATGGTTTACTACGCACTGGGAAAGATCCAAAGGGATTAGCCGCAAGTGTCATTTACATGGCAGCAAAAGCTGGAAATCACCGAAAGACTCAGGCAGAAGTCAGCGAAGTCGCCAAGGTCACAGAAGTGACGCTTCGGAGCCGCTCAAAGCAAATTAAGAATAAGCTTCAGTAATCTGGCAGAATTAGTAAGTTTAATTTAAAAACCGAGTAAACAAAACAAATATTTTTTTATTTTTTCTTCTTCTTTTATTTCTAATATTTTATTGATATTCAGCCTGGTTTATTTCTTACTGCTCTTGATATTTTTAGATTTCTTCAAAATCTCTAATTAATTTTGTATTCAATTGTCCGTTTTAATTAGCTTTTTCTCAGAGTTATTGGGAAAATTAACAATTATATAGATGTATTTTTATCTATTTTATAAGGGTATGAGCTATATAGAAAAAAAATATAATACCAAGATTAAGGAAACATTTGAACAATTATCAATCTTAGATGATTCTCTGCTTATCCAATTAAGCAAAAAATCTGTAAAAAATATCAACGAAATTGCTAAGTTATGTGCCGATTTTAACCATCGTATAAATCTTATACTTAAGAAGTATTATCCGGAAATAAAAGAAATGAATGATAAAGTAATCATTAAATCTACCTTAAAATTTTATTATGATTTGATTTATAAATTAACAGATTTAGTAAGAAATATTGAAAATTTCCAAAAAATTGACCAAGAATATTATGATAAGCTAGTAGAGTTTATTAATGAAAAGGAAAGTCTGATTTTCGGGAAGTATAGAATTATATGTGCTCAAGAATTAACTGTTTTTTATGATAAGAATTCGCGACAAAACTTGGAGAAAATTCTTTTAGAAAAAATAGAAAGTAAAAGCAGGAATTACTTTACTTTTGGCTCTTTGGAAGAAGAAATCAAGAAAATTGCTCTGGTGGCAGGTGCTAGTTCGGTTATAATTACGGTTGCGGATAAATTAGGCAAAGAAGACTTAGAATCTGCAAAGTCAATTATTATTTTTGATATAGGTGAAGATCAAGATTTTAAGTATTTAATAAAAATCGGAGAAGAAATCAAGAAGTATTTAGATTCTAAAAACTATGAATCAGTTATTAAGGATGATACTATAATTACAGATGCGAAATTACTTCCCGACGAAATTTAACACTTCTTATTCCTTATGATTGATATTATTCTTATTAAATTTCAACTCTATTATAAACATTCTTAAATTTGTTTGACAAATTATAATTAAGACTTGGTAGTAATTTTAATTTGATTCTATGAAAAATTATTGGTTTAGTTTAAGAGTAGTTATTCTTTTTTTCCTCCTAATTTTAAGTTATATTGTTCTCTATTATTTTTTCTATTATAATCAGAGGTTTGAAAGGGACACTAGTAAATTAAGAGTCAATTCGATGATTACTATTCTCTTTTTTATTGCTTTATTTTACATACTCTTCTTTCTGATTGATATTTCGGTTTATAATATAATTTTTGGCATTGTAATTTCACTTGGAACTCTCTTATGGATAGGTATTTATTTCCTTGAATTTTATAAGATTGAACTCGGTTTATGGAATTGGAAACCTATAAGAAATTCTGCTGCTATTCTATGTATTTCTATTTTTTCTCCAGGATTTACTTTGTATATAATTAAATTTATCAAGAATAACTCTAATCCTAATAGAAAATGGAAAATTATTAGAAATTATCATGTTCATGAAGGTTTTGCTGGTATTCTATTCGTGATAATAGCTTTTTTTCTATGGTTAATTCGTTTTTTGATGATCCAACATGAAGCATTGAAGAAGAGATTAAGAATATTTTTAGCAATAGACATGATGTTGTTATTTTTATTTCTATTTAGTGGTAGTTTTTTAATTTTGAGAGATAGAAGAGATATCGTTAGACTAAAGTTTATCGAAAAAAGAAAGGATCAGTCTGGAAATAAAATATCTTCGGTATTCAATAAAATTTCTCAAGATTCAGTACATTTTTTTAAATCTCCAAGAGGACTCTATTATCCTTTCGGAATTTTATTGAATTGCTTTGCCGTAAATATGTTTATTCATGGAACTGATTTTCTACCTAAGGAAATTTTCTATTTAAATCATGAAACTATTGTATTACTAGGGTTTATTCTTTGTTTTTTCGCTGGGGGATTGGTTGGATTTGATTGGTATCGATTATTTTCCAAACTTTATCCCGAATTATATCAAGAACTAGAGCTAATTTTAGATGATTTAAGAAAATAATAAGTAGGATTTTAGAGACTTACTCATAAAATATTTATCTTTTAAAGTATTTTTTATAATGGTTTCCTATGGCAAAAAAGAAGAAAGAAGTTCCAATAATAGGAATAACTGTATCTAAAGAAGAAGATTTTTCTGGTTGGTACACAGAATTGATTAATAAAGCAGAATTAGCGGATATTCGATATAATGTGAAAGGATTTGTCGTTTATCGAGAATGGGCAACTATCACAATAAGGAAGATGTACAAAAAGTACGAAGACTTATTAGAAAAAAAAGGTCACCTCCCGTTAACTATGCCATCATTGATCCCTGAAAGCAATTTTTTATTAGAAGCAGATCATGTGGAGGGATTCGCACCTGAAGTGTTTTGGGTGACGGAAGCTGGAAGTTCCGGTCGTTTAAGCGAAAGATTAGCGCTTCGTCCTACTAGCGAGACTGCTTTATATCAGATGTATTCTCTGTGGATTCGCAGTTATAAGGATTTACCTTTTAAACGTTATCTTTCTTGTCAAGTATGGCGTTACGAGGGAAAAGCGACAAGGCCATTCTTTAGGGGGAGAGAGTTTCATTGGATTGAGACACATAATGTCTTCGCTACTATGGAGGAGGCAATGGATCAAGTTAAAGAAGATATGGAAACCACATACCAAATGCTTCAAGACGAGTGTTGTATTCCTATCATATTTTTTCAAAGGCCAGAATGGGATAAATTTGCAGGAGCGGTTCATACATATGCTGCTGATGCATTAATGGGTTCTGGAAAGGTCCTTCAGCTACCTTCAACACATTTATTGGGACAAAATTTTGCGAAACCATTTGATGTGAAATTTATTGATAAAGATGGGAAGGAAAAATATGGGTATCAGACATGTTATGGTCCTGCTCAGAGTAGAAACTATGGAGCAATGATCGCGTATTTGGGTGACGATAAAGGCTTAGTTTTACCTTTTGACCTAGCACCAATTCAAATTATCATTATCCCAATAATTTTTAAAGGAAAAGAAAAATTAGTGCTGGAAAAAGCAAAAGAAATATACAATATTTTCAAGGACAACTACATTGTTAAAATTGATGAATCAGACGAGTCAGTTGGCAACAAATTCTATCATTGGGAACTGAAGGGTGTACCAATTAGAATCGAGGTAGGTCCTAAAGACATTGAAAAACAACAAGTAGTAGTGGTAAGGAGGCATGACGGGAAAAAATTCAACATAAATGAACAAGATTTAGAGAAAAAAGTTGATGATCTTGTTGAAAACTATACAAAAGAGATAAAAGAAAAATCTTTAATTGATTTTGAATCTCAAGTAGAATGTGTATATGAAAAAGATGCTGCAACAGAAGCTATAAATAACGGAAAAATAGTTTGTTGTGGATTTTGTTCAATTGATCACGATGGGGAGCGATGTGCTGAAGTAGTAGAAAAGGAGATTGGTGGAGAAGTGAGAGGAAAGCGAGTCGATGAAGAAAAACACGAGTTTGCCACATGTTTAATTTGTGGAGAGCCTGCCTCTTGCACTATTTATATAGCTAAAAGTTATTGAATGCAACTTTAATTATCTTTAAATATAAATATTAAGTTAATTTCTTATCAAAACCATTAATAAAAAAAAAGATAGAATTATATAACTCAATGAGAATAATTGAGTAGTGTATTTGGATGACGCTCTTCCTCTTTAATAAATTTTTGTTCAATATTTATGTATCCGCAATCTAAACACTTTGCAGTTATTGGAGGAAAATAATTAATAAGCTTCGGTTTTTTATTCGAAGAGCAGTATGGGCAAATATAATACATGATTTGGTTTAGTTTTTTATTAAAAATATCTTATATTTCTTTTTCAAAAGAAACATAAAAACACCTACAATTAAGTCTATTAATATAGTCTAATTCTAATTCAAAAACCATTTTATTATTAGAAATTAATCCAAAACTTTAAGAAAACTAAATCCTTTAATTTTCTCAAATTTTTGAAGTAATGAATAACGATGCTAGACTTTATACACCCTTTCTCTGATGATTTTAGAAATATCTATTTTATAGAGGGAGAAAGAAATGGAAATTATCCCTTTTCTCACTCTTTACTCATTGGAAATTACTTAATAGATACAGGAATTTCAGGAACACGTATAAAAAAACTCAATAAGCAATTTCAAATTAATACTGCAATTTTAAGTCATTGGCATGAGGATCATATTTCTGGTAATAAATTACTCCCTAATTCTAATTTTATATGTCATATAAGTGATAAACTTCCAATTGAAGATATTGAAATGATGTTTCCCTATTATAAAGTTGAAGGGACGGACGCTGGAAAGGAATTTAGGGTGTTATTTGAAATGTTTGGAATGAAGAATACTAAAATATCCAAAACTTTCAACGACAATGAGATAATCAATATAGATGATCATCTAAAAATAAAGGTAATTCATACTCCTGGTCATACCGCAGGACATTGTGGGTTTTATGAAATAAATTCAAAAATCGCTTTTTTTGGGGATATTGACTTGACTAGATTTCCATATTATGCAACAATTGACTCAGATTTAGTGGATTATGAAAATTCAATTGATAAACTTAAAAATTTAGAAATTGAGATTGCGGTAATGGGTCACAAAGATCCTGTTTTTGGAAGTAGTAATATTCGAGTTGAATTAGACAAATTCAAATCAGTAATTTTTAAAAGGGATGAAAGAATATTATCTAACTTGACTGAACGGAAACCCATTCGTCCGATAGATCTCAAGGGTAAGAATTTAATATATAAAAGGTATACCTACAATTTTGAAATCATATCAGAATTAGTAATGATAGAAAAGCATTTCGATAAATATCTTAAAAAAAATTTAATAACAACTCAAGATAATGGATATATTTTAAACTAATATAATATCCCAAATAAATAGGTTAAAACAGTTCCTCTTAATATAATAAAGACATCATGAGCTTAGTCCCTAAAAAAATATTTTTTGTTAAAGGAAAAGGATTTTCTAGTAATTCAGAATTACGCTCATTTGAACAGGCTTTAAGAGACGCTGGTATTGAAAAATTCAATATTGTTAAGGTATCATCGATTATCCCCCCATTTTGTGAGGAAGTTGGTAAAGATGAAGGCTTAAAAGAACTTAAAACAGGTCAAGTAGTTTATTGTGTTATGAGCAAAATTAGTTCAAATAAAAAGGATAAAGAAATATGTGCATCCATAGGAGCAGCTAAACCTGTGAATGCAGAAGACTATGGTTATTTGAGTGAAAAACATTCTATTGGTGAAGATCCTGAGAAAGTAGCTGAGATTACGAGAACATTAGCTGCTGAAATGCTAGCGACAACACATGGAGTTTCATTCGATCCAAGCTTAAATATCAAAACAAAAAGTTTTACAGGATCTACAAAGGTAAGAAAAGACGGTGAATGGGCGACGGTTCTAGCTGCTGCTATTTTCATTTTATAGTGACAGTCACACATTTATTACTAGGAATTTATTTCTTTTATATCTCCTCGAATTTTCTCATCAACCTTAAGAATTACTAATGTAGTTGGAGGACCGAAATAATTAGTTTCTAAGTACCCCTTACCAGGATTTATTAGCCAAGTGTTTCCTTCTTGAGATATTTTTGCTCCGTGTGTATGGCCATAAATTATAATATCAACATTTACATTATTAAATTCTTCTAATACTTGAGTTTCAATAATTTCGGAGGAACCACCACTCGCAGGATGAGTAATGCCTATTTTTTTACCAAGGATCTCTATTATCTCTTTTGATTTAACTCTATTTCTAATACTTTTAGGATCAGCATTGCCATATACGCCTTTAAATCGGTCCCCTTTGAGTTTGATTAAACCTTCTAGTACATCTAAAGAAATATAATCTCCAACATGAATAACCCAATCTGAATCTTCTATTTCTTTTGTCATATCTCTTGGTAAATCTTTAAAATTCCTTATGTGGGTATCTCCCAAAATTGCAATTTTTACTGTCATATTAAAAAATGTTAATTTAGATTTTAAGAAATTGACCATATCCTAATTTTTTTATCAGCTGCCCCCATTGCGAATAATTTCCCATTGGGTGAATAAGTTACTCCATAAATACCTTTAGGCTTCATGTCGATAGTTTCAATTAATTCAGTATTAGAAATATCAAAAAATTGGATTTTATGATCTGATGTAATTGCGATAGTTTTATTATCTGGGGCAAAAGTTAAATTATGTGAATATCCTTGAATCAACTCCTGTGATTGGATTACCTCCATTTTTTCTAATCCAAGAATTTTAAGGGATTCATAATCACAAATTGCTAAATATTGTGAATTTGGTGAGAAAGCTATAGAGGAAATGACAGTTTGAAAACCAGAGATTTCATTGATTAACACTCCTGAAGGAATTTCCCATAGAAATAAACTCTCACTGAGTCCACCCACCGCTAGAATCTTCCCATTGGGTGAAAATGCAACAGATGAAACATTCCTCTCATATGGATGGAAAGACATTATTTGTTCACCTGAATTTAAACCCCATAAATTTACTTTACCATCATAAGAACCACTAGCAAGATATTTCTTATCCGGAGATATATGAACAGTACTTACCGTCTTTTTATGACCTTTCAGTGTCCTCAATATTTCTCCAGTTGGTAATTTCCATAGTTTAACAGTTAAATCTGTTGATCCAGACGCCAATATTTTGCCATCACTAGATGAAGAAATTGAATTTACACTATTCTTATGATCTTCAAGAACTTTTATTAGCTCCCAAGAAATAATATCCCATAATTTTATCTTAGCATCCATTCCAGAAGAAATTAGTTTAGTTCCATCTGGTGAGAAAAGAACATTTATAACATAATTTTCATGTGCTTTAAAAGTTTTAATTAGCTCAACCATTAAGCTCATCAATAAAAGTATTTTAATTTATATTATTAAGACTTAATTAGTAGAAAGAAATTACAGTTCTTTTATGATTTTATTTAAGGGGTTTCTATAAGTAGGTTCTGGTATATCTCCTTGGATGTATCCAAAGGGGAGTACAGTTAATAGATAATCATTTGCTTTCAATCCTATTATTTGCTTTGCTTTCCCTTTATTCATTGATCCTATCCAACAAGTACCAATTCCTAAAGACCAAGCCATTAAAATCATGTTCATTGAGACTAGAGAAGTATCAACTACATACCAATTACCACTAATCTTTGGCTTTCCCACAATAGCTACGGCAAATGAAGCTTCGCCAATAAACCAACCATAGCCGGTGACTCTAGCTATTTTCTTCAATACGTCTTTACTTTTAATAACTATAAATTCCCAAGGTTGACGATTTGAAGCACTTGGCGCCCACCTTCCTGCTTCCAAAATCATTTCTATTTCTTTTTCTGGAATTGGCTTATCTTGAAATGCTCTTATACTTCTTCTTTCTTTAATAAAATCTAATAAAATTTTTGGATCAATCATTATATATTACACCTTGCAAACTCAAATCCTAATCTTTTTATATCTAAAAACTATTAAAAATGCTACTAATATAAGTTATAATCTATAAATTATTTTTCACTTTAAAAATTGAATGTAATTAGAAGAAGCAGATTTCTATAAGCCGTTATTTTTTTTGTATTTATAGTAATCCGACTCAAAATTCGGAAATATTTTATTTTTCCTTCCTTCTTTTTCCAATTTGATGAGTCCTAGTTCAATTAGTTTATTTAAATGATAATGAATAGTTTTATGATCAACCTTGAATTTCTTTGTGATTAAATTATTCCAAATACCAGGCTCTTGTTCAATCATTTCTAAAATTTTTAATGTAAGTCTGCTTTTTTGTAATTTCAAATCTATATTAGATATTGGATTTTTTTGATAATAAGGGAAATACGCAATAAAGTTTCCAACTCTCTTTTTTCCTATAATTTTATAAGTCTGCAGAATATCTAGGTGCCAAACTAAATTTCCTGCTGCAAGCCCAGTTTTTCTTAACAATTCGTTGAAATGAACTCCTGGTTCGTTCAATATGAAATCAATAATTTTATTTCGATTTTTATTTTCCAATACCTCATCTAAAGTTAATCTATGAGCCCCTTTCTCAATTGATACAGTTCTTTTTCTTAAATATTGGAAATATTCCTTTTTTGATATTAAAAATGCGATTGAAAGTAGACCTACAGCAACGATCATAATAGTAAAAATTATCCAAGTCCAATCATATGGTCCTGTACTAAACTCGAAAAGTGTTAAATAATATTCAGTATCACCTTCAATTTCTGATAAAGAGCTTTCTAAGTATAACTCCGAGGTGGATTCATTAAGTTTCTCTTCTGTATCAACTAATTCCCATGCTTCTTGATTACTATTGAATATCGCTAATGAATAGTTTATGTTAGAATTTAATCCAAATTGAGTTAATTTGCGATACTTAATTATTAAATTTTGAATTGACGAATTTGATCTAATTCTAAAAATGCAGTTATATTGATATCGTAATTGGAAATTTCCTTTCTTGGGTGAGCTAGGAGGTTGAGATATTCCAAAATTCCTCATATTTACTTTTGATGTTATATTTAAAGAAATTGATTCATTATTATTAAAAGCAAATGAACTTTGACGATTAGCTATCTTAATTTCATATTCTAAATAGAGATTTATTCTTGAATTTGTTGTAATTTCAAAAATAATATTATTCGGAAAGTAATAAGAAACAAATTCATCGGATTCGACTATATCAGTCGTCCAAAATTCGGAAATGTTTTCAGTTCTCGCAGTTGCATCAGATAAAACTATACTTAATTCAAAAAGAATTATAAATAATATTATAAGACTAAATCTGCATTTTTTCCGGCTATGTATATTTTTATAAACCAATTATCTTCAAATTTCTATTATTCATTCATAAATTTATATTTAAAATAAAAAAAAAATAATTTTTTAATAACTTTTTGATTGCTTTTATTTTCTTCTTTGAAGAAATATGACTGAAATCACAGCTATGATGCCAACAATGCTTATAAGACCTATATACATTAGCATATTATTTCCAGATTCAGGAATTAATACAGTCCAGTATGAAAAATGATCTGTTTCAGCGACTAAATATCCATCTTCTACTGTAGTTGGAACTGAAACCCATTCTTCAGTGGCTTCATTATAGTAAGCCCATGTTCCATCACGATTTTGATTATTTGCATCTATTTTTAATTTACCTTGAACTTCACCTGAATTATTAAACTGAAGTGAAACACAGAAACCTTCTTGGTATAAATACCTATGTCGGTTTCGTACTGTATATCTGTTCCCCATCAACAATCCTAATTCAGCTTGCTCTTCAGTACATGTCATATTCATTTGAAGATCTTGATCACTGTCAACTTCAATTTCAAAAAACTTAACGCCAATCCTTAAAGAATCACAGTTAATATCTACATCTATATTAACGTTAGAATCAAATGTTAGTCTTGTTCTCAGTCGAAATGTAAACGTTACACGATTGTTTGCTTGTATTCGGGTTTGATAAGTATCACTATTATCTACATCAATGGAAGTTTCTGCAGCTAATACAGTATTGGTACTTAGAATTGTAAAAAGAATCGCTAAAGCAACGCTTCCAATCAATATTTTATTTATTTTTTTCATTTTTATTTAAACCAAATTTTTTCTAATTTAAAGAAATGAGTTTGATATTAAAAGCGTTAAGGAACATTTATCCCCATTTAAATTT